>NZ_JAHQUY010000042.1 GCF_019052365.1 Leyella stercorea | reverse complement strand
ACGACAAGCCCATTGGCAGAATTAAGTATGCACTAAATTAATTCCGCCAACAGGTAAGTCTTAGGATGCCATAGCCTCCTATAATGCCAAAAGCGACTTCGCGTTGTCCACAGCAGCCTGCGAAACATCGCTGCCGGAGAGCATCTGCGCAATCTCCGTGATGCGCTGTTCGTCGCTGAGCTGCGTCATCGTCGACACCGTGCCCTGCTCGGTCTCCTGCTTCGCCACCTTGTAGTGGGTAGATCCGGCGGCGGCAATCTGCGGCAAGTGAGTTATGCAGATCACCTGTCGATTTGCCTTGCCCATGTCGCGCATGATGTGCGCCATCTGCTCGGCTACCCTACCACTCACACCGGTATCTATCTCGTCGAAGATGATTGTAGGCAGACCGATCGCCTTGCTTATCATCGCCTTCAGCGAGAGCATCACGCGGGCTATCTCGCCGCCAGACGCCACCTGCGATACGGGTTGCATGTCGGTGCTGGAGTTGGCGCTGAAGAGGAACATCACCTTGTCGGCGCCGTTCGTAGAGAGATCGGCTGGCGACACATCCACCTTGAAGCGCACCTTCGGGATGCCGAGCGGAACGAGCAGCTTCGAAAGCTCCTGCTCCACCACCGTAGCCGACTTGCGGCGCATGTCTGTAAGCACGACGGCTTTCTCAACGCATACGGCGTGCAACTTCTCTACGCTGCGTTCCAGTTCCTGCAGCTCCTCGTCTGAGTTGTCGATGTTGTCGAGCTGCGCATTGATGCCGTTGAGACGGTCGAGCAGCTCATCGACGGTCTGCACGTGGAACTTCTGCTGCAAGGTATATATGGTATCGAGGCGCTGTGTTATGAGATTAAATCGCTGCGGGTCGTACTCTACGTCGTCCACCTTCGAGGCTATCTCCTGCGAGATGTCCTTCAGTTCGACAAAGCAGCTCTCAAGACGCTCTGCAAGCTCCTGCGCTTCGGGATAGACATCGGCTACGCTGCGCAACTGTGTGGCGATAGAGCGTGTGAGGTTCACGATGCCCGTGTCGTCGCCCGAAAGTCCGTAGTCAGCTTCGTGCAGCGCACGCTTAATGTCTTCGGCATGACTCATCAGCTCCGCCTCCTGCTCCAGCTGTTCCTGCTCGCCCGAAGCAAGATTAGCCTCGGAGAGTTCCTTCTGCTGAAAGCGCAGGAAGTCTTCGTTGTCGCGACTCGTTGCTATCTGTTCGCGCAACTCCTCAAGACGGCGCTGCGCAGAGCGCAACTCTGCAAACGCCGCACGATAGTCGGCAAGCTGCTGGCGGTCGCGCGCAATGATGTCCACAACGTTCAGCTGGAAGTCTTCCTTGCTGAGCAGCAGATTCTGATGCTGGCTGTGCACGTCGATAAGCTGTTCGCCAAGCTCGCGCATAAGAGCGAGCGTCACCGGCGTGTCGTTGATGAAAGCGCGGCTCTTGCCGTTGGCGTTCACCTCGCGACGCAGCAGACACTCCTCCGGCTCGTAGTCGAGGTCGTTGTCCTCGAAGAAGTCTTTCAGCACGTCGGAGTGGTAGATACTAAGGTCGAATGTGGCTTCTATGATGCACTTTTCGCAACCGCGCTTCACCTGCTTCGCATCGGCGCGGTTGCCAAGCAGCAGTCCGATGGCGCCGATGACGATACTCTTGCCTGCGCCGGTTTCGCCCGTAATGACGGAGAAGCCTGGGTAGAGCGCCATCTCAAGATGGTCGATGAGCGTGAAGTTGCGTATGTCGAGTTTTTTTAACATAGACAATAGTTATAGATTATGTGTGTAGGAGCCTACTCCTTTATCTTCTCCCAAGCCGAATTCTGGCTTGCATTGATAGAGAAGAGAATATCGTAGACCGTTTCTTTTTCTTTCTGTGTGCCCTTACCTTTATATATATTGGTAAGCTCGTCGCGCTTGTAGTCGGTCCAGATTTGCGGAAGCATACTAAGCGGACGGTCTTCGTGGCATTTCTTCAGACCGGTTTCGAGCGCTGTGGTCACGTTGCCGCGTCCGCGCTCCACGTTCGTCGCCATCTCGTCGAGACCTGTGCGATAGTAGTCGTACTGCAACTGGCGGAACGGCTTCATAGCGCCCTCAAGATAGTCGTTGATGATGGCGAAGCGGTTGCGTCCGTTGTCGAACGCCTTCCAGCCTGGATAGTTGAGGTTCTGTGCGTTGTTGGCAAGATTCATGCAGCGCTGCAGTATGTCCTCGCCACCCATCGGCGAGAACGAATCGAGATCCATGCCGATGATGAGGTAAGCGTAGTAGGCGATGAGCGCCGTGAGCTGGTTGTCCACCTGCTCCTCGTTGAACTGCAACTGGTCGAACTGTGCGTACTCGAAGTTGAAGTCGTTATCGGTATTGTTGTAGAGCGTGGTAGTGTAGGTTGAGTTGTACACAGGACGGTTTGCCTGTATCACAGCCTTGCACGTGAAGACGTTCGTGCTGTTGTCGTACGCCGTCACGGTGATGTTGAAGTTGCACGTGATGCGCTCGTTCTTCTGAAACTGAAGGTTGGTCCACTGGCGCTCGTTGATAAACTGCGTGAGGGTCTGCTCCAGCTCCTCGAACACCGAGTTGTCGGTGCCTTGAATCTGGTTGTGGTTGATCTTCACACGTGCGTTCAGCTCCTGCGCCTCAGCTTCTGTGGCAAAACCGAGCAACAGCAATGCGACGTATACGATTCTAACTATATAGCGCTTTATCATATTTATTAAAATGAGAAGTTTGTAACTACCCTACGACCAGCTCCAGCTCGTTGACGATGTCGACAGCGGTGTCGGCCTTCGACTTCTTGGGATAGGCATGGCGGAAGTCGCGACCGATAATCTCTATCTGATTGTCGTCGGTGCGGAAGCATGTGCCTTCGTTGCGCAGACTGTTCAGCACGATGAAGTCGGCATTCTTCTTCTGCAACTTACGCTCGGCGTTAGCCTGCTCGTCGTTGGTCTCGAGAGCGAACGCCACGATAGTCTGACGCTCGGTCTTCATCTGTCCGAGTGTGGCAGCAATATCAGGGTTCGGCGAGAGGGTTATCTGCATGTCGCCCTCACCGCGCTTTATCTTCTGGTCTGCCTGCACCGCCGGACGGTAGTCGGCTACAGCCGCAGCAAGTATGGCTACGTCAGCCGTCTTGAACGCCTCGGTAGCAGCGTCGTACATCTCACGGCACGACTCCACATCAACACGATTGATGGCGTCGGAGCACTTCAGACTGACAGGACCGGCTACGAGCGTGACGTCTGCACCGCGACGGCGACACTCTTCGGCGATGGCGAAACCCATCTTGCCGCTTGAGTAGTTGCCGATGAAGCGCACTGGGTCTATCTTTTCGTATGTAGGACCGGCTGTGATTACGACGCGCTTGCCCTTCAGCGGACTATTGCTGTCGTTCTGGTCGAAGAACTCCGACACACGGCGCGCTATCACTTCCGGCTCCTCCATGCGTCCCTTACCTTCGAGTCCGCTTGCAAGGAATCCGCTTGCAGGCTCTATGAAGCGGTTGCCGTAGGAAGCCAGTGTGCGCATGTTCTGCTGCGTAGACGGATGGGCATACATGTCGAGGTCCATAGCCGGAGCGATGAACACGGGCGCCTTCATAGAGAGATATGTGGTGATGAGCATATTGTCTGCCACGCCGTGCGCCATCTTGCCGAGCGTGCTCGCCGTGCAAGGCGCTATGACCATTGCGTCAGCCCACAATCCGAGGTCGACGTGCGAGTTCCATGTGCCGTCGCGCTGCGAGAAGAACTCGCTGACAACGGGCTTGTGCGTGAGTGCGGAGAGCGTAATCGGAGTGATGAACTCCTTGCCTGCCGGCGTAATCACGACCTGCACCTCTGCGCCCTGCTTCACAAACTCGCGTATGAGCAGACACGACTTGTAGGCGGCGATTGATCCGGTTATGCCTAATACTATTTTCTTTCCTTTTAGCATGGTTTTATAGTTGATGTGGTGAGATGGTGAGGTGGTTAGAGATGTATGGTGAGATGGTGAGATGGTGAGATGGTGAGGTGGTGAGGTGGTGTGATGGTGAGGTGGTGAGATATGTCAACATCACAACATACATCTCTCAACATCTCAACATCTCAACACCTCAACATTATTTATTAAATCCTCTGAGGCGAATGCGTGTGAGCACCTGCTTGGTATTGAAGGTGAAGTCGCCGCCCATCATCCAGCTGTAGTAGCCTATGTCTGTGCGCAGCACATCGGCAACGGGGCGTCCCTTGTACTTGCCGAAGTTGAACACCTCCACCTTCTGCTCCTTACCGTCGGCGTCGAGCACCGGCTTGCCGTCTGCACCTATCACCGGCTTCCACACGATGCGACCTGCGAAGTCTACGTTGTCGTTCTGCTTAGAGAACTCGGCGAGACTGTCCATGTCGTTCTCCAGAACGCGGTCGGGCTCCTCCTGCACACCAGGCGCATACTTGTCGAGTTCGCCCATCAGCACACGGTATGTAGCCTCGGTGTCTTCGTCGGCACGATGCGCCGTAAAGTCGTCCTCCATCTTTCTGCCGCAATAGAACTTGTACGCAGCAGCAAGGTTGCGGCGCTCCATCTTGTGGAAGATGGTCTGAGCGTCGATGAGTCGAACCTTGGAGAAGTCGAAGTCGATGCCTGCACGCAGAAATTCCTCTGCGAGCATCGGTATGTCGAAATGGTTGGAGTTGTAGCCAGCGAAGTCGCAGCCCTTGAACTTCTCGCAGAGCTGCGGTGCAAGCGTCTTGAACGTAGGCGCCTCCTTCACGTCGTCGTCGGTGATACCGGTCAGCTCTACCACCTCGTGCGGTATGGGCTTCTCGGGGTTTACGAAGAGGTTCTCGCGCTCTTCTGTGCCGTCGGGCGACACTTTAATGTACGATATCTGGATTATACGGTCGCGGATAAAGTCGAGACCTGTAGTCTCAAGGTCGAAGACTATAAGCGGACGTGTAAGATTGAGTTTCATTGTTGTTGTTTTTAAGAATTTAGCCGCACCAATATGGCGCGGCTATAAACTAAAGAGTAATATCTTTTGCTGTTTCTTCAAAGCATTAATCAGCCGCTAACGCACTGACCGACTTTATTAGTCGTTCAGCAGCATAGGCATGATGAGCATGAGAATCTCCTGACCCTCAGGCTGAACGGTAGGCACTACGACACCTGCACGGCTTGGGTCGGCAAGCAGGATAGTAACCTCGTCGCTTGCGATGTTGTTGAGAATCTCGTAGATGGCGCCGCCCTTGAAGCCGATGTCCATCTTTGCTCCGTTATACTCGCACGCCACGCTCTCCTTAGCACTTGTAGCGAAGTCGATGTCTTCTGCTGTGAGGCACAGACGCTGAGCCTCTACGTGGAAGCGTATGAGCTGGCTGCTCTCGCTTGCGAACGGCAGCACACGCTTCAGTGCGCCCATGAGCGACTTGCGGTCTACGTTGATGCTGTTGGTGTTGGCTGTCGGGATAACCGAGTTGTAGTTGGGATAGCGACCCTCAATCAAGCGGCAGTTGAGGCAGCCGTCTGCGTAGCGCACCTCAGCGCCCTTGCTGTTGAACTTCACAACGACGTCGCCCTCACACTTCGGCAGCACGCCCTTGAGCAGCTGTGCCGGCTTCTGCGGCAGGATGAACGATGCCGGAACGTCGTTCTTGATAGTAAGAATGCGGTTGCGCACGAGCTTATGACCATCGGTAGCCACAACAGCGAGGTTGTCGGCTGTGAGGTCGAAGTATACGCCGCCCATCACCGGACGAATCTCGTCCTGAGCTGTAGCGAAGAGCGAGCGAGAGAGATTCTCTGCGAAGAGAGTAGAATCCATAACAAGCGTTGTCACCTCACCGTCAAAGTCCTGCATCATCGGGAAGTCGTCGGCAGACAGCGCTGTCAGCTTGAACGAACCGTTGAGATAGTCGATGACAACCGAGAAGTCGTTCTCGTCTACATTGAAGCTGAGCGGCTGCTCGGGCAGCTCCTTCACAGCGTTGAGGATGGTGCGGTTGGAAAGCGCAAACTTGCCGTCGCCCGAGCACTCGGCAAGCTCTATAGTCGACTGCATCACGTTTTCAGAATCGCTGGCAGTTACAGTCAGAACGTTGTTTGCTACTTCAAAAAGGAAACAATCAAGAATGCTCAGAGTGTTCTTGCTGTTGATAACTCTTGCGAGGGTTTGGAGACGGCTGTTAAGCGCGCCGCTTGATAAAGTGAATTGCATTGATATTTGGCTTTATTGATTATACTTGTTTTGATTTTTGAATATACTTGTTTTGTATTTTTGCTTACGCTATATTTTTAGGCAAATTTACTAAAAAATATCCGACTACGACAAAAACTCATTCAAAAGTTTCTTGTTTCGCCACATTTTTATTAATTTCGCAAACCAAAGAACAAACCTCATAGCTTTTATAACACAAATTAAATACAATACAGAAAATGGAATTACAAGGTAAAGTAATCGCTGTGCTGCCCGAAAAAACAGGTACTAACGCACGTGGCGAATGGAAAGTTCAAGAATACGTGGTAGAGACACACGACCAGTATCCACGCAAGATGGTGTTCAGCGTGTTCGGTGCCGACCGCATCAGCCGTTTCAACATACAGTTAGGTCAGGAAGTGACCGTTTCTTTCGACATCGACGCTCACGAGTATCAGGGCCGTTGGTTCAATAGCATCCGTGCTTTCGACGTTCGCCAAGTAGACCCTGCAACAGTTGGCGCAGCTCAGGCTGGCATCGTTCCGGGCGCAGTGTTCGGCGCAGCTCCAGCTCCCCAGCCCGCAGCAGCTCCCCAGCCCGCAGCTCCGGCTCCAGAGGCTGATCCGGTTAACGACCTGCCGTTCTAAGACGCAGAACGCAGCGCAAGGTTCAATACCAGACGGGAAAAGAATAATAGCAAAGACATTGCCGCATTATGGCAGAGTCTTTGCTATTATTCTTTTATTTATTTTGTACGTTTGCTTTATTTTACTAAATTTGCACAAATCAACATCATTCGTGGGTTCGACGCAGACAAGCAAATGGAGCCAGGCGCAAACCAATCAGCAGGTTTGGCGCAAGCCAATCGGCAGGCTCTGCAAAGCACGAATCCTTCCTTTTTTTCAACTAAAGCAAACAAACGAAACAAATGGACATAAAGAAAAGACTGCAAGACATATACAAATTTCTGACCGTAGGAATATGGAGCGTCGGCAAGGACGATGTGTCTTCCATGCGTTTCCTGTTCTACAGCATACTGAAAAAGTTGCTGCTCGCCATCGAGTTCACCACCACAAAGCGCATAACGAGTGCGGCGGCAGCCCTCACCTACTCTACGCTGCTCGCCATCGTGCCCATCTTCGCCGTGGTGTTCGGCATAGCGCGCGGCTTCGGCTTCAACAAGTATATCGAGCTGTGGTTCAGAGACTCGTTCTCCAGCCAGCCGCAGGTGGCGGAGATAATCATCGGCTTCGTCAACTCCTACCTCGTACACACCAAGAGCGGACTCTTCCTCGGCATCGGTTTGCTGTTCATGCTCTTCACCGTGATGATGCTTATCAGCAACATCGAGCGCACGTTCAACGACATCTGGCAGGTGAAGAAGCCGCGCAGCGTGTTCCGCACCATCACCGACTACACGTCGATGCTTCTGCTTGTGCCGATAGTGATAGTTATCACGTCGGGTATAAGCATCTTCTTCGCCACTATCTTCAAGGAGATTGAGGACACGATGGTTATCGGTTCGCTGGCGCAGTTCTTCCTGCAGCTCATGCCCTACGCCATCATGTCGGGCGTGTTCATTGCGCTCTACCTCTTCATGCCCAACACAAAGGTGAAGGTGGGTTGCGCTATTGTGCCCGGCATACTCGCCGGTGTAGCCATGCAGGGTCTGCAGCTCTTCTACATCAACTCGCAGATCTGGGTGAGCAGCTACAACGCCATCTACGGTTCGTTTGCCGCTCTGCCGCTGTTCATGCTCTGGGTGCAGATATCGTGGCTGATATGCCTGTTCGGTGCGGAGCTGTGCTACGCCAATCAGAACATGGACGACTACGCCTTCAAGGCTAAGACCGAAGACCTCAGCCACCGCTACAAGACGCTGCTTTGCCTCGTCATATCGAGCCGCATCTGCCACCGCTTCAGCGAGGGCGGCAAGCCCTACTCGGCGCTGAAGCTGAAGCTCGACACGGGCATACCTATCCGCATCGTGAACGACCTGCTCTACGAGCTTGTGCAGATAGGCGTGCTCACCGAGATACCGGGCGGCGACAAGGACGGCGAGTCGCTCTATCAGCCTGCCGAATGTCTGTCGCGCCTGAGCGTGGGCACACTGATCGACCGCTTGGAGGCGCACGGCAAGTGGTCGCTCACGATTGACGTGAAGCGACTCTCGTCGGAGGCATGGAAGAACATCATTGCCGAGCGCAACGCGTATCTGAACAGCCAGCGCGAAGTGCTGCTGAAAGACTTGTAAAAAACAACACAGAGCGTAGGTTGGGAGCGACACTTTCACGCTCCTTTTCCTATCGTTTAGTCATCGGACGGCGAACGCCATCCAATCAGATTCCGTCCGCCGCCCGATCGGATTGCGAACGCCGTCCAATCAGATTCCGAACGCCGCCCGATCGGATTGCGAACGCTATACGGCGGCAATGGCTCACGAATTGGTGCTGCGGAGGCCGGAGACCTCCGCTACGAGAGAGGGTATCGTACGCAATATGACACAAAAAAAGGAGGCCACAGACCTCCTTTTTTTTATAAATTCCTAAAGCGTTTACCTCATTATTAACCGAAACGTTTACTTCACTACAACCTTCAATGTAGTGCCGTTGCTGAGCTTCACAATGTTCAGGCCCTTCTGCTCGCCGTTGATACGCTGACCTGCTGCATTGTAGCGTGCCACCTCTACTGCGTTCTCGTCGGCGTCAAGAGTCTGGATTGAAGTAGCCTCAGAGAGGCTCAGACCGATTGAATTCTCAATGCGGTTGTCGAGAACATCCTTACGGTTATACTTGTTCACGAGAGCCACCAACTTGATGTCTTCCTTCTTCCATGTGTCGTCAACCTCCCACTCGAAGGTCTGAGAGAAGCTGTTGCCATTCCATGTAATCGGTTCGCCCCACGAGGTGTTGTACTGGCGTATCACGTGCTGGTGTACGAAGTTACTGCCACCGCCCGCCTGACTCTTGGCTGCTATGTTGTCCTCAGTCATATACAGAGTGAGGCGTGCGCTCTCCTTGTCAAACACATTGTTCGACTCGCCGCTGACGGTTATCTTATACAGATTGTTGCCCTCATCGTAAGCCACCTTCATGTTGAGCTTCACGTCGGCATCGGTCGAATTGAGATAATACTGTGCCAAAAGCTCAATGTCGTCTGCGCTGCCCGGGATAGTGACATTGTCCATCTCGCCCGATGCGTAGGCCGACTTGAAGTCGGGCTCGCGGTTGAACATCATTGCAGGAGCATATGTCGAGCCGGCGTCGTTGAAGAGATAGGTAAGATCCTCGTCGCAAGGCTGCGTGAGCCAGTCGGTGTAGAAAGCGGCATGGTGACATACAGCATATACGCGACTGAGGTCGGCTTTCTCGAGATATTTGTGCAGATAACCTGCCACGCGCGGACAGTTAGGACACTTCTCTGTCGTGAACTCCTCGATGCAGAGGTTGCGTGCGAAACGTGTAGAAGAAACGTTCAGCTTGCCCTTTGCGACGCGGTCGGTATTTTCGTTATTGTTGCCGTCCACCTTTGTCACCTCTACCGTCACATCCTTCACGCCTTCAGTGGCGCCACAAGGCACGTCAGCCATGAAGTAACCCGACTTGCCGCGAGCTATGCCTCCGTCAACAACCGCTGTGCGTTCTGCGCCAGCAACGCCGTCTACCGTAACTACGTAGCCGATCTTACTGATGTCGTACGCCGAATAGTTGTCTACCTTGACGTTAGCCACAGCCGTGCCGCCTACCATACCTCTTACGGTCTTGAACGAATAAGGCTTAACGCTGTAGTCGGGGAATTCGCCCTCTACAAGCACCTGTATACTCATGCTCTTTCCGCCGGCTGTGAACTGGAGCCACGAATAGTCTGTGCCGTTCTTCGAGCACCAGAACCATATTGGTGTGCTGCCGTCGCCTTCTGCTACTGCCGAGAACGGATACGAGTGGTCTTCGTCGTCGCCATACTGTGTGTATTCGAAGCCAGCCACCAGTTCTTCGCCCGCCTTGATGGTGTAAGGCTTGGGGAATGTCTCCTCGTTCCAGCCTGTTACGCCGTTCTGAACGTATGTGTATGTAAGCACCTGGTCAGGATAACCGTCCTTTATCTGCGAAAGGAACACGGACGACTGACCGATGTCAGCGCAGAGTCCGAAGCGGATGCCTACAATCTTCATGCCGATATAAGGCTTCAGAATCGATTCAGTAAGGTAGATGGCAACCTTGTTCTCGCCAGGATATGAAGGGACACCCATACCGTAATCGGCAAGCGCATCGGATGAGTAATAGCCCACCCAGCGCTGGTTGCTTGCTATCTTCCTCGGCGCCTTGCTCACAGCCCCGCTGTGCTTCACCATTATGGGGTTGCACTCTACAACCCTATATTTCTCTTGCTGTTGTTGTACGCTCGCCTGTGCGCTTGCGGTCAATGCCAAAGCGAAGGCTACGATGGAAAGTAAAAATCTTCTCATAGCGTCTGGTTTTGTGGTTTGTATTGCGGTTTGTATAAAAATATGCCCAAGAACGTGCCGTGCGTTTTGCCAAGGCGTCTTTTCTGCGTCAAAGATAGTTATAATTTCAATACGAACAAACATTTTGACACATTATTTTTTATTTTAGTCGCATTTTGCACACATCCAAACCGTTTTTCTTACTTTCACCTCAAAACCCATACATTATTATATAGCTATCCGTAGCGGCAAGACGTATTAAAATTTTTACTTTTTTAACCTTCTTACCACTTCACTTTCAATGGCAAATTTTTGTTTTTAATTTTTCGCGAGCTATGAGCGGTCAAAACCTGCAAATATCGTCCGGACTAAAAGTATGCCAGATATTGAAGCCAAACTTTTATGAACGTTCAACAGTTATGATACAGCAAAAAAGTGTGCAAAGAGAATAAAAACGAAGACAAAGACTTGCCGTTTCAAATAATAAAGTATAACTTTACACAAGAAAATAAACTATTGAATATGGCATATACACTCAGCGACAAATTAGATTGGATCATGATCTTCATACTTGAGTTCGGACGAAAGCACGGACTTACTATGAAGCAAGCGTTCAACTACCTCAATCGTTACCAAGGAATGGCTTTCTTGGACAAGCATTACGACTATGTCCATACACAATCATTCACATCAATGGTTGAAGACATCACCGAGTATTGTCATAGAAAGGGAGGAGGACTGCAATGAAACTATATCACGGAACATGTACCGATTTTGAACGTATAGATATTACCCAATCCAAACCCAACAAAGATTTTGGACGCGGTTTCTATCTTTCTGCCGATTACGAACAAGCCAAGAATATGGCTCAAATCAAGTTCGAACAAATGGAGACTGGAACACCGCAAGTTCAAGAATACTCCATAGACGAGAATGAAATGCAAAACCTTAAATGTTTAGTTTTTGATGACTACACAGAAGAATGGGCAAAGTTTATTCTGCTAAACAGAAAAAACGCCTCACCTAACCCTGCGCACAATTACGACATAGTAATAGGACCGATAGCCAACGACCGAGTGGGTGTACAGCTTTGGAAATACGAAAGCCAGCTCATAGACCTGCCAACATTGGTCAAGAGATTAAAATACATGAAAGGAATCACTATCCAGTATTTCTTCGGAACAGAGCGTGCTATACAATTATTGAAAAGATTATGAACGAAATAAATGAAATGAAGTCAGATATGGTTAAAAACTTAGCCATTCTGCTAATGGAACAGAACAAGAATATGAAGATGAACGAAGCTCTCGCCCTCATTTTCAATTCCGAAACCTACCAAAAGGTGATGAACGAAAAAGCAGGACTCTATTACCAAAGCCCAAGATACGTATTCTCGTTCTTAGACTACGAAATAAAAAACGGGAAAATTGGGTAGAATTACAGTAATCTGCAACCCCATGAAAACCAACAACATACAGAACAAAACCACACTTTTATGAACGTTCAACAGCTACAAAACCACACTTTTATGAACGTTCAACAGCTATAAAACCACACTTTTATGAACGTTCAATGGAATAAATTGTCCGTAGCGGAGGTCTCCGGCCTCCGCAGCACCAATCCCAAAACAATTCATTAATAAAGTATTCATTGCTTGCTGCGGAGGCCAGAGACCTCCGCTACGGATGGTTAAAGCTTAGGATGCTCTACCCAATCTCCACAACCTCAAGCCTATCGCCCTCGACACGAAAGCGCACATCGCGGCGTGCGAACTCCATGCCGTACACCTTTGTGGGGTTGTCGTGATACTGCGGACGGGGGTCGAGCGCGAGCACTTTCTTGAGCGACGCAAGCTCTTCGGCTGTGAACTCTGAAGCCAAACTATCGGGGAAGACAACGTGCAGACGGCGCGCGGCTGTGGCATCGACAAAGCCGCTACGGGCGTCGGGATGCGAGTCGGCATAAGTGACGTAAGGCTTTATGTCGTAGATAGGTGTGCCGTTCATGAGGTCGGCACCGAGAACATGAATGAGCGGTCCGTCGGCTGCATCGTAGTCGATGCGGTCGATGCGCACGGAAGAAAGCCCCAAGCGGTTGGGACGGAAGGGCGAACGCGTAGCAAAGACACCCACCTTAGTGTTGCCGCCAAGACGCGGCGGACGCACGACGGGGCTTGTTGCCTCGTGCCTGTTGGCAGAGAACTCCCACACGAGCCACAGATAGTCGAAGTCCTCCATGCCGCGCAGAGCGTCGGCGTTGCGATACTTCGGCACGAACTCTATCGTTCCGTGTAGCGTGTCGGCAAGTCCGCTCTGCTTGGGTATGCCGAACTTAGTGGCAAAGGGCGAACGAAAAAAAGCTATCGGTTCTATTTCCATTGATTTCGGTTTTTTATAATAGCATGGAAGGAAGGGCAATGCACCTTGTGGCTGCGATATCATTACAACCTTGAGGCTGCGTGGGTATGGCAGGATACCATACCCTCCTACACAAATGTCAACACATCACCACCTCACCATCTCAACACCTCACCATCTCAATTCACCGTGATGTGGAAGCATCCCTGCTTCACCTCGTACTTCACGAGGCATCGCTTCTGCTCGCGCATATCGCGCAACACCTCAGAGAGCACCCACTTCAGCGAGTCGTTGCGCACCTGTCGGCGGCGCGGTCCGTCGGGGTCCTCCACGGTGTGGTAGCGGTTGTAGCAGATGTCGAACGTAGTGCCGTAGAGATGGCACGAGTTCTCGGTGGCGTTAGAGTTGCGGCGACGCAACTTCTCCACGTCCGCTTTGCTGCGCAACACCGACGTAACGATCACCTTATGCAGCGGAATCTGCTTGGTCTGCAAGCTGTCGAAGAAGCTACGGCCTATGTCCTGAAGCAATATGGCGGCACGCGGCACGAGATAAGGTATGCTGCTGCGCATACGACTGTCGATGTGGTAGAACGGATTGCTGCCCACGTACACCAGTTCCGACTTGCGGTGCTCGGCATCGGCACGGTCAACAACCGCCTTCACGCCGTAGCGCGCGGCAGCCACGAGCTGCACATCGTTCTGATCGGGGAACGTGTTGCCGAAGTGAGGCACGCTGTATATGCGGTTCTTCACGGGAGTGCCGTCGGCAGCGAAGAAGCGCGACGGGCGACCCAATGGCTTGGGCGCTGCCGCGGGCACGCTCGCCACCTCCTTTCGGGAGATGGCAGCCGACTGTGCAGCCAGTTCTGTTCGGAGCGAGTCGGAGGCAGCCAAGCTGTCGGCAACGACTGCGCTGTCGGCCTGACTTACATACTTTTCTGCTGGCGCAAACGCCAGTTCGGGATTGGTGCAGCGCAGCATGGCGAGCAAAACAACAGCCACGCCGAACGCCTGCGTATATCTTTTAGGAGAAATTTTCATCATAATGGATGCAAATTTAGACAAAATCGAGGACAATACAAAACATGTGCTCTTGTTTTTATTGTTGTTTGTTTTGTATTGTCTTGTATTTTCATTAACTTTGCATCCAAAATAGTAGACTGAATATTTTGATAGAAAGACATATCATATTAGAGGATATCGACCCCGTAGTATTCTACGGTGTGGGCAACGGGCATCTGCAGATAATAAAGTCGCTCTACCCGAAGCTGCGCATAGTGGCACGCGACAACGTGATACGCGTGCTGGGCGACGAAGAAGAGATGGCTGCCTTCGAGGAGAATGTGGAGAAGATGCGCCGACATGTGCTGAAGTTCAACAACATCAACGACGAGGACATTCTCGACATCATCAAGGGCAAGCAGACAAAGGCCGACAGCGTGAAGGGCGTCATCGTGTACAACATTTCGGGAAAGCCGATAAAGTGCAAGAGCGAGAACCAGCAGCAGTTGGTGGACGCATACGAGAAGAACGACATGATTTTCGCCACCGGCCCCGCCGGAACGGGAAAGACATACCTCAGCATAGCTCTGGCAGTGCGCGCACTGAAAGAGAAGACCATACGCAAGATAATACTCTCGCGTCCGGCTGTGGAGGCTGGCGAGAAGCTCGGCTTCCTGCCAGGCGACATGAAGGACAAGATAGACCCGTACCTACAGCCGCTCTACGACGCGCTCGAAGACATGCTGCCCGCCGTGAAGCTGCAGGACATGATGGAGAAGAACGTAATACAGATTGCTCCGCTCGCCTTCATGCGAGGACGCACACTCAGCGACGCTGTGGTGATACTCGACGAGGCGCAGAACACTACACCGGCACAGATACGAATGTTCCTCACACGAATGGGATGGAACACGAAGATGATTATCACCGGCGACATGACGCAGATAGACCTGCCGCGCGGACAGAAGAGCGGACTCACCGAGGCGCTCGACATACTGAAGGACGTGGAGGGCATCGGCTTCGTACAACTCGGACAGAAAGACATCGTAAGACATAAGCTTGTGACGCGCATCGTGAATGCTTACGACGCTCACGACGCTCACGAAAAAACTCAAAATTAAAAAACAGTTATGAAAGCACTTACAAAGACCGATTTTCATTTCGAAGGTCAGAAAAACGTGTATCACGGAAAAGTTCGCGACGTGTATGACATCAACGACGACGTGATTGTAATGGTAGCAACAGACAGAATCTCTGCGTTTGACGTTATCCTGCCGAAGGGTATTCCGTTCAAAGGACAGGTTCTGAACCAGATTGCAGCCAAGTTCCTTGATGCCACTACAGACATCTGCCCCAACTGGAAGCTCGCCACACCAGACCCGATGGTAACAGTAGGTTTGAAATGCGAGGGTTTCCGCGTTGAAATGATCATCCGCTCTATCCTTACAGGCTCGGCATGGCGCGCATACAAAGACGGATGCCGCGAACTCTGCGGCGTGAAGCTGCCGGAGGGTATGAAGGAGAATCAGCGTTTCCCGGAGCCTATCATCACTCCGACAACTAAGGCAGACGAGGGACACGACCTCAACATCTCTAAGGAGGAAATCATCGCTCAGGGCATCGTAAGTGCTGAGGACTATGCTGTAATGGAGGACTACACACGCCGCATCTTCCAGCGCGGTCAGGAGATGGCTGCTCAGCGCGGACTGATCCTCGTAGACACAAAGTACGAGTTCGGCAAGCGCGACGGCAAGGTATATCTCATCGACGAGATTCACACTCCCGACTCATCACGCTACTTCTACGCTGACGGATACGAGGAGAAGTTTGAGAAGGGCCTGCCGCAGAAGCAGCTCTCTAAGGAGTTCGTACGCCAGTGGCTCATCGAACACAACTTCATGAACGAACCCGGACAGACAATGCCCGAAATCACCGACGAATATGCAGAGAGCGTGAGCGAGCGCTACATCGAACTCTACGAGCATATCACAGGCGAGAAGTTCGACAAGAACGTAGAAGAGGGCGACATCGCAGCACGCATCGAGAAGAACGTGGCTGACTACCTCGCTACACGCAAGTAGCAACGCATAACGGGTGCAGAATATCTGATGTCGGGAAACAAATTCCTGCGACATCTGATATTCTACACCCTACATTATTATATATACATATATGAGAAACCGCACCTAATAGGGTCACGGAAAGAACAAAGAAAACAAATAAAGACAATGGTTTACAGACAGGAAAAGATAAAGCCCTACAACGACAAAGAGGAGAAGGGCGCGCAGGTGGAACAGATGTTCGACAACATCGCACACTCGTATGACAAGCTCAACCACCGCCTGTCGTGGAACATTGACAAGCTGTGGCGAAAGAGAGCTCTCAACCGACTGAAGCCTTACAAGCCGCAAAGCATTCTCGACATCGCTACTGGCACGGGCGACTTCGCCATACAGGCGGCACAGACGCTGCAGCCGAAGCAAGTGACCGGCACCGACATCAGCGAGGGAATGATGAATGTGGGCAGACAGAAGGTGAAGGCGCTGAAGCTCGACAGCGTGATATCGTTCGCCAAGGAAGACTGCATGGCGCTCTCGTTCGAAGACAACACGTTCGACGCCGTAACTGCGGCGTTCGGCATTCGTAACTTCCAGAACCTCGACCAGGGACTGCGCGAGATGTGCCGCGTGCTGAAACCGGGCGGACATCTCTGCATCGTAGAACTGACATCGCCTGTGATGTTCCCGATGAAGCAACTGTTCAAGGTCTACTCGCACACGGTGCTGCCCATATACGGACGTCTCATCTCGGGCGACAGAGTGGCTTACTCGTACCTCACGGCTACTATCGAGGCGTTCCCGCAAGGCGAACGAATGGTGGGGATACTGAAGGCAGCGGGCTTCGCCGAAGCTACATTCAAGCGATTGACGCTCGGCATCTGCACGCTATATCTCGCTACAAAATAGAGATATCTCAACACCTCAACCCATCAACATCTCACCCCATCACCCATCACCCCATCAACACCTCAACATCTCAACATCAACATTCACACTATGGACAAGTACGGTTTAATCGGTTTCCCACTGGGACATTCCTTCTCCATCAGCTACTTCAACGAGAAGTTCGCAAACGAAGGCATCAAAGCGCGCTACATAAACTATGAGATTCCGCAGATAGAAGACTTGAAGGAGATTCTCGCTTCAAACCCGGAGCTGCGCGGACTCAACGTGACTATCCCATACAAGCAGCAGGTGATACCCTACCTCGACGAGCTTAGTCCGGAAGCACGCGCCATAGGTGCTGTCAACGTGATACGCGTGACGCACAAAAACAAGAACGTGATACTGAAGGGATTCAACAGCGACGTAATCGGTTTCACACGTAGCATCGAGACAATGCTCGAACCTTGCCATAAGAAAGCACTCATACTCGGCACGGGTGGCGCATCGCTCGCCATCAACTACGGACTCAAGTCGCTCGGACTCGAGACGCTGTTCGTGAGCCGCACGAAGAAGCCTGGCTGCATAACATACCAGGAGGTGACGCCGGAACTGATAAAGGAGTACAACGTCATCGTCAACTGCACTCCGCTGGGCATGTACCCGAAAGCTGACACCTGCCCCGACCTGCCGTACGAGGCTATGGACTGCCACACCATACTCTACGACCTCATCTACAATCCGGACGAGACGCTGTTCATGAAGAAGGGCGCACGCTATGGCGCCAACACCAAGAACGGACTGGAGATGCTGCTGTTGCAGGCTTTCGCAAGCTGGGACTTCTGGCACAGCGACAAATAAAGACACCCTACCTTATTATATTGTATTGCCGCAGGATTATATTATATATTGCCATCTGATTATATTATATATTGCCGCAGACAACAACTCAAAACTCAGAAATCAAAAATAAAAACTCATAATATGGACACATCTAACAGATACATGATGCGCGGCGTAAGCGCAGCTAAAGAAGACGTACACAACGCCATCAAGAACATCGACAAGGGTCTCTATCCGCAGGCTTTCTGCAAAATAATCCCCGATATCCTCGGCGGCGACCCCGAATACTGCAACATCATGCACGCCGACGGTGCTGGCACCAAGTCGTCGCTCGCCTACATGTACTGGAAGGAAACCGGCGACCTCAGCGTATGGAAAGGCGTGGCTCAGGACGCTATCGTGATGAACACCGACGACCTGCTCTGCGTGGGCGCCGTTGACAACATCCTCGTTTCAAGCACTATCGGACGCAACAAAATGGTTATCCCGGGTGAGGTTATCTCGGCTGTTATCAACGGCACAGACGAACTGCTCGAGGATCTGCGCAAGATGGGCGTAGGCGTTTACGCTACCGGCGGTGAGACAGCCGACGTTGGCGACCTCGTGCGCACTATCATCGTCGACTCTACAGTTACCTGCCGCATGAAGCGCAGCGACGTAATCGACAACGCTAACATCCGTCCGGGCGACGTTATCGTGGGTCTGGCTTCATTCGGTCAGGCTACATACGAGAAGCAGTACAACGGCGGTATGGGTTCTAACGGACTCACCAGCGCACGCCACGACGTGTTCTCAAAGTACCTCGCAGAGAAGTATCCGGAAAGCTACGACCACGCTGTGCCTGAAGAACTCGTATACAGCGGTGGCTGCCGTCTGGACGACAAGGTGGAAGGCGCACCTGTAACAGCCGGACAGCTTGTTCTCTCACCGACACGTACATACGCTCCGGTTATCAAGCGCCTGCTCGACGAGCTGCGTCCAGAAATACACGGTATGGTTCACTGCACCGGCGGCGCACAGACAAAGGTGCTGCACTTCGTTGGCGAGAACTGCCGCGTAATCAAGGATAACATGTTCCCAATTCCGCCGTTGTTCCGCCTCATTCAGGAGCAGAGCCACACCGACTGGAAGGAGATGTACAAGGTATTCAACATGGGTCACCGCATGGAGATTTACGTACGTCCGGAGGTTGCAGAGAAGGTTATCGCTATCAGCAAGAGCTTCAACATCGACGCACAGATCGTAGGACGCATCGAAGAGGGCAAACGCTCACTCCTCATTAAGTCTGAATACGGAGAGTTCGAGTATTAATAAGATGGTGAGGTGGTGAGATGGTGAGATGGTGACATATCTCAACATCACAACACCTCAACATTACAAACCTCACCACCTCAACATCACAACATCTCACCCCACACCCCACACCATAACAACATTAAATTTGACAAATGGCAGAAAACAATAACATATTAGAAAAACTCGACGGACTTGAGGCACGCTATGAGGAAGTATCAACCCTCATCACCGACCCTTCTGTAATCGCCGACCAACAGCGCTACGTGAAACTGACAAAGGAGTACAAGGATCTTGAAGACATTATGAAGCTCCGTCAGAAGTATATCAATTGTCTTAACGGCATCGCTGAGGCAAAGGATATCATCATGAACGAGCAGGATGCGGAGATGAAAGAGATGGCGCGTGAGGAACTCGCCGTAAACGAAGAGCTCCAGCCAAAACTTGAGGAAGAAATAAAGATTGCTCTTGTGCCGAAGGACCCCGAGGACGCAAAGAACGTACAGATGGAGATTCGCGCCGGTACCGGTGGCGACGAGGCTTGTCTCTTTGCCGGCGAGATTTTCATGATGTACAAGAAATACTGCGAGTCGAAAGGCTGGACAGTGTCTGTAACAAGCGAGAGCGAAGGCGCTGTCGGCGGCTTCAAGGAAATCTGCTTCGCTGTAAGCGGCGACAACGTATACGGCACATTGAAGTATGAGTCGGGCGTTCACCGCGTACAGCGTGTGCCTGTTACCGAATCAAACGGACGCATGCAGACTTCTGCTGCTACCGTAGCCGTTCTTCCTGAGGCAGACCCGTTCGAGGTTAATATCAACGAGGGCGAAATCAAGTGGGATACATTCCGTTCTTCAGGTGCTGGCGGACAGAACGTGAACAAGGTGGAGTCGGGTGTGCGTGCCCGCTATATGTGGAAGAACCCGAACACCGGAGAGGTTGAGGAAATCCTCATCGAGTGTACCGAGACCCGCGACCAGCCTAAGAACAAGGAAAGAGCTCTTGCACGTCTGCGTACATATATATATGATAAGGAGCACCAGAAGTATGTCGACGACATTGCAAACCGCCGCAAGACTCTCGTCTCTACCGGCGACCGCTCGGCAAAGATTCGTACATACAACTTCCCGCAGGGCCGTGTAACCGACCATCGCATCGGCATGACCGTATACGACCTTCCCGGCTTCATGGGCGGCAACATCCAGCAGATGATCGACGCACTCACCGTAGCTGAGAATGCGGAGAAGATGAAGGAGAACGAATTGTAATCGGTTGCAACCAAAAGCAATTATATCTATTTTTTAGCATCAGTTTATAAAACTTATTGTATAATCAATTTGTAAAACCAATCGTTATGAACAGATCAGAATTAGTAAGCCAGATAAAGACAAAGCGCTCGTTCCTCTGTGTAGGTCTTGACACCGACTTGAAGAAGGTGCCGCAGCATATCCTCAACGAGGAAGACCCGATCTTCGCCTTCAACAAGGCAATCATCGACGCAACAGCCCCCTACTGCGTTTCTTACAAGCCAAACCTCGCTTTCTACGAGGCATTCGGCGTGAAGGGTCTCATCTCTTTCGAGAAGACAATCAAGTATCTGAAGGAGAACTACCCCAACCACTTCATCGTGGCTGACGCAAAGCGCGGCGACATCGGCAACACAAGCGCAATGTACGCTCGCACATTCTTCGACGAGTACGACGTAGACTCGCTCACCGTGGCTCCGTACATGGGCGAAGACAGCGTTACGCCGTTCCTCGGCTACAAGGACAAGTGGGTTATCCTGCTCGCTCTCACCAGCAACAAGGGCAGCCACGACTTCCAGCTCACAGAAGACAAGAACGGTGAGCGTCTGTTCGAGAAAGTGCTGCGCACATCTCAGCAGTGGGGCGACAAGGAGAACATGATGTACGTTGTCGGAGCTACACAGGGCCGCATGTTCGAGGATATCCGCAAGATAGTTCCCGACCACTTCCTGCTCGTTCCTGGCGTTGGTGCTCAGGGCGGTTCGCTTGAGGAAGTATGCAAGTACGGCATGAACGCCGACTGCGGACTTCTCGTCAACAGCTCTCGCGGAATCATCTACGCTTCTAATGGCGAAGACTTCGCAACCGTTGCTGCAGAGAAGGCAAAGGAACTGCAGATGCAGATGGACGCTGAGCTGAAAAAATACGGCATTTAAAGCCTCACATCGGGCTTTTTTCGTAAAAACTGACGTATTTTCAGACAAAATTGATAAATATGTATTGTTAAAAAGCATAATGTAAATTAATTTTCTTACATTTGCAACATCTATAGACAACTATCATCTATATATTTGCAAGAATAACATAGAAAAAACAGAAATGGAATTTACAGCAGAACAGATAGCGAGCGTGATTGGCGGTCGCGTAGAAGGCAACAAAGATGCGAAAATCAACACCTTCTCAAAGATAGAAGAAGGTGTAGAAGGCGCCATCTCATTCCTTTCAAACCCGAAATACACCCACTACATCTACGACACCAAGTCGTCGGTAGTGATTGTCAACAACGATGTAGAGCTTGAGCACCCCGTTCAAGCCACACTCATACGTGTTGACAACGCATACGAGTGTATTGCCAAGCTGCTCCAAATCTATGAAGCAAGCAAGCCGAAGAAGACTGGCGTTGCTCCGCAGGCATACGTTTCGCCGACTGCAAAGCTCGGCAAGGACTGCTATGTGGGTCCGTTTGCATGCATCGGCGACAACGCCGTTGTAGGCGACAACTGCCAGATCTATCCTCACGCCGTAATCGGCGACAACGTGAAGATGGGCGACAACTGCCTCATCTACCCTAACACGACCATCTATCAGGGCTGTAAGCTCGGCAACAACGTAACTCTTCACGCTGGCAGCGTAATCGGTTCTGACGGATTCGGCTTTGCTCCTAACGCAGAAGGCTACGACAAGATACCGCAGATTGGCATCGTGACCATCGAGGACAATGTTGAGATCGGCGCTAACACCTGTGTAGACCGTTCGACAATGGGTTCTACCTTCATCCGCAAGGGCGTTAAGCTCGACAACCTCGTGCAGGTTGCCCACAACGTGGAGATTGGCGAGAACACCGTGATGTCGGCTCAGGTAGGCATTGCAGGCAGCACAAAGGTAGGTTCATGGTGTATGTTCGGCGGCCAGGTAGGCTTGGCAGGCCACATCACAATCGGCGACCGCACCCTTCTCGGAGCACAGTCGGGTGTACCGGGCAACTTGAAAGGCAACGAAGAACTCATCGGCACACCGCCGATGCCACTGCGCCAGTACTTCAAGTCGCAGGCTATCTTCCGTCGTCTGCCTGATATGTACAAGGACTTGAACGACCTGAAAAAAGAGATGGAGTCGCTCAAGAACAACGATAAATAAACAACAAACAATATAATAATGTCAAAACAAAAGACACTTAAAGGCAGTTTCTCTTTGTGCGGCAAAGGCCTGCACACCGGTTTGAGTCTCACCGTGACATTCAACCCTGCCCCTGAGAACACTGGCTATAAAATACAGCGCATCGACCTCGACGGTATGCCTACAATTCAGGCAATCGCTGAGAACGTAATTGACACACAACGTGGCACCGTTTTGGGTAAAGGCGATATGCGCGTGTCTACCATTGAGCACGGTATGGCTGCCCTCTACGCTATGGGCATCGACAACTGTCTCATCCAGGTGAACGGCCCCGAGTTCCCTATCCTCGACGGTAGTGCAGCTCTGTACGTTGACAAGATCAACGAGGTGGGCATTGAGGAGCAGAACGCTCCTAAGGACTGGTATATCATCCGCCACAAGATTGAGGTGAAGGACGAGGAGACCGGTTCTTGCATCACCATCCTCCCCGACGAGGAGTTCTCGCTCACAGCAATGTGCTCGTTCAACTCCAAATTCGTCAGCTCACAGTTTGCCACACTCGACCGCATCGACAAGTTCGGCACCGACATCGCTCCGGCACGTACATTCGTATTCGTACGCGACATCGAGCCACTGTTGAAGGCCAACCTCATCAAGGGCGGCGACCTCGACAACGCCATCGTCATCTACGAGATGCAGACCACACAGGAGCGTCTCGACTCGCTTGCAGACATGATTCACGTAGAGCGTCGCGACGCTACTGAGCTTGGCTACATACAGCACAAGCCGCTTGTTTGGGACAACGAGTGCACACGCCACAAGTTGCTCGACGTAATCGGCGACATGGCTCTCATCGGCAAGCCTATCAAGGGCCGCATCATCGCCACACGCCCCGGTCACACCATTAACAACAAGTTTGCACGTCTCATGCGCCGCGAGATTCGCAAGCACGAGATTCAGGCACCGATATACGACCCGAACGAGGAACCGCTGATGGACAACATCCGCATCCGCGAGCTTCTCCCCCATCGCTATCCTATGCAGCTTGTTGACAAGGTGATAAGCCTCGGCGCCACAAGCATCGTAGGCGTGAAGAACGTCACAGCCAACGAGCCGTTCTTCGTAGGCCACTTCCCGCAGGAACCTGTCATGCCGGGCGTGCTTCAGATTGAGGCGATGGCTCAGTGCGGCGGTCTGCTGGTGCTCAACACTCTCGAAGAGCCTGAGCGCTGGTCTACTTACTTCATGAAGATAGACGACGTGAAGTTCCGCCAGAAGGTTGTTCCGGGCGACACACTTCTCTTCAAGGTCGACCTGCTTGCGCCGTTGCGCCATGGCATCTCGTCAATGAAGGGCTACGTGTTCGTAGGCGACCACGTCGTTTCGGAGGCTACATTCACAGCACAGATTGTAAAGAACAAGTAAACAGTAAAGAAGATGTGTCAAAAGGGAGTCTGCCACGTGTAACTTCATTTTGGCACATCTCCATAAAATATAATCAAGATGAATCAAATCAGTCCTTTAGCATACGTACATCCCGAAGCAAAGCTTGGCGATAACAACATCATCGGCCCGTTCTGCTACATCGACCGTAATGTAGAAATCGGCGACAACAACGTAATGCAGAACAGTGTAACCATCCATGTAGGTGCACGCATCGGCAGCAACAACGAGTTCTTCCCCGGCGCAAGCATCTCTACAAAGCCGCAAGACCTCAAGTTCCGTGGCGAGGAGACAACCTGCGTTGTCGGCGACAACAACTCTATCCGCGAGAACGTAACAATCTCGCGCGGTACAGCGTCGAAAGGCAAGACCGTTATCGGCTCCAACAACCTTCTGATGGAGAACATGCACGTAGGACACGATTGCGTGCTCGGTAGCGGACTGATTATCGGCAACTCTACAAAGCTTGCCGGCGAGGTAGTCATCGACGACAACGCCATCCTCTCTGGTTGCGTTCTCGTTCACCAGTTCTGCCACATCGGCGGCTACGTAATGGTGCAGGGCGGTTCGCGCTCTCCGATGGACATTCCTCCGTACATCATTGCCGGTCGCGACCCGCTGAAGTATTGCGGTCTGAACATCGTAGGTCTGCGCCGCCGCGGATTCAGCAAGGAGCAGATCGACCTCATCCACAACACCTACCGCCTGCTCTACAACACTGGCACACTGAAGGAAGGCATCGAGGAGGTACGCAAGACATTGCCTATGACAAAGGAAGTGGAATACATCCTCAACTTCGTAGAGACTTCACAGCGCGGAATCATCCGATAGACATCATCAAAAAAACACTACTGTTTTCAAGAAATAGAGATAATAGAGACAATAGAGACAATGCAGCTTACAAGATACTGCGTTGCCGCTATTGTCTCTTTTTTTGTTTCCGTATATTATATGGCAAAAACACTGATAGTAATACTCGGTCCGACGGGCGTAGGCAAGACAGAACTGTGCCTGCAAGTGGCCGAGCACCTCAACATACCAATCATCAACGCCGACTCCCGACAGATATTCGAGGAGATACCCATAGGCACCGCCGCACCCACCGCCGCACAGCGCGCCCGAGTGCCTCACTACTTCGTTGGCACCCACCACATCGGCGACTACTATAGTGCGTCGATGTACGAGAGTGATGTGATGCAGCTGCTCACCGCCGACCTCTTCGAGCGCTACGACAGGGCGCTGCTCACGGGCGGCTCGATGATGTACATCGACGCCGTGTGCAACGGCATCGACGACATACCCACCGTCGACGACGAGACGCGCGAATGGATGAAGCAGCGACTTGCCGACGAGGGACTTGAGCGACTCGTTGCCGAACTGAAGCTGCTCGACCCCGAGCACTGGGCGATTGTCGACCGCAACAACCCACGCCGCGTAGTGCATGCACTCGAGATATGCCACTGCACCGGCCAGACCTACACCTCGTTTCGCAAGAGCGAACGCAAGGAGCGCCCGTTCAACATCATAAAGATTGGCTTGACCCGACCACGCGACGTGCTCTACGACCGCATCAACGCGCGCGTTCTCGACATGATTGACGCCGGACTCGAGCAGGAGGCGCTTGCCGTATACCCGCAGCGCTCGGAGAACGCCCTGAACACCGTGGGCTACAAGGAGATGTTCGAGTATCTCGACGGACTCACCACCCTCGACGAGTGCATCTTCAAGATACAGAGCAACAGTCGCCGCTACTGCCGCAAGCAGCAGACATGGTTCAAGCGCGACGCTTCTATCCACTGGTTCTGCCCCGATAACATTAAAGAAATCATAAATTTCATTGATACAAGTCTCGTAGGTTAAGCAAAATATGTACTTTTGCATATTCATAACTATAAATCAATTAATAAACCGGCGGCATGTCATCGGCATGCGGCAACTTGAAAAATAACAATAAGATGAAAAAAGTAAAGCTGATTCTCACCTGGTGTCTGCAGAAGGCACGCACTTTCTGCCATTGGTACCGCAACCTCTACCGAGGCCGCAAATGGTACGCCAAGACACTCATAGGCATAGCTTCGTGCATCGTTGCCTTCTTCCTCTACCTCGGAGCTGTCGACATCAACCTCCTGTGGCTCTTCGGCAAGTCGCCGGGCTTCATCGCCATCAAGGATGCCGTAACCAGTGAGGCGTCGGAGATATACAGCGACGACGGTGTGCTCATCGGCAAATACTTCAACGAGAACCGCACACCGGTGAAGTTCGAGGACGTGAACCCCGTCTTCTGGAAGGCTCTCATCGCTACCGAGGACGAGCGCTTCTACAGCCATCACGGCATCGACTACAAAGGTCTTGCCAGCGCTGTGAAGGACGCTGTGGTGCATCACGACGCACGCGGCGCCTCTACCATCACGCAGCAGCTTGCCAAGAACATGTTCCGCATGCGCACCAACTACTCTACCGGTCTGCTCGGCATGATTCCAGGTGTGCGCATGCTCATCGTCAAGTCGAAGGAGTGGATCATAGCCACCAAGCTCGAGATGACGCACAACAAGAACGAGATTCTCACCATGTACGCCAACACCGTCGACTTCGGTAGCAACGCCTTCGGCATCAAGACCGCAGCGAAGACCTACTTCAACTGCTCGCCGAAGGATCTCACCGTTGAGCAGGCGGCTGTGCTCGTGGGCATGCTGAAGGCCACAACCTACTACAACCCGCTTACCAACCCCGAGAACTCGCTGCGCCGCCGCAACGTTGTGCTCAGCAACATGGTACGCCACGGCGACATGACACACGCCGACTACGACTCTATCTCCAAGATAGACATCAAGCTCAACTACAGCGTTGAGAGCAACTACGACGGCACGGCGCTCTACTTCCGCGAGGCTGTTGCCGACGAGCTGCGCACATGGTGCCGCGACAACGACTACGATCTCTACACCTCCGGTCTGAAGATATACACCACCATCGACTCGCGTATGCAGAAATACGCCGAGGAGGCTGCCATAAAGCAGATGAAGCAGGTGCAGCGCAACTTCAACAACCACTGGGGTAATCAAGACCCGTGGCAGGACGAGAATCACAACGTCATCCCGGGCTTCATCGAGGGCATAGCCAAGCGCCAGCCCGTATACAAGTATCTGCTTACACGCTTCCCGAACAACCCCGACTCCATCGAGTACTACCTCAACCGCCCGCACAAGGTGAAGCTCTTCGACTACGAGCACGGCACAATAGAGAAGGAGATGTCTACAATGGACTCTATCCGCTACATGGTTCACTTCATGCACTGCTCGTTCGTGGCTATGGAGCCGCAGACCGGCGCCGTGAAGGCATGGGTGGGCGACATCGACTTCAAGTCGTGGAAGTACGACAAGGTGACGGCAATGCGCCAGCCGGGCTCTACGTTCAAGCTCTTCGTCTACACCGAGGCTATGAATCAGGGACTCACGCCGTGCGACAAGCGTCGCGACGAATACTTCTCTATGCAGGTGTTCGACAAGAAGCATAACGAGGAGGTGACCTGGGCGCCTACCAACGCCAACGGCTACTTCACCGGCGACTCTATACCGCTGAAGGCTGCCTTCGCACGAAGCATCAACTCTATCGCCGTGCGCCTCGGACAGGAGATGGGCATCACGCGCATCGCCGAGACGGCGCATAAGATGGGCATCGAGAGTCCGCTCGACGAGACTCCGGCGCTCGCCCTCGGTTCGAGCGACATCAACCTGCTCGAGCTTGCCAACGCCTATAGCACCGTAGCCAACGACGGCAAGTACGTGAAGCGCGTTCTCGTTACGCGCATCGTCGACCGCAACGGCAAGGAGGTATACCGTGCGCCGATGAACGAGGAGCAGGTGATACCTTATAAGAGTGCGTTCCTCATGCAGCAGCTCCTCATGGGCGGCACAAGCGAACCGGGCGGCACATCAATGAGCCTCAACGGATATGTGGGCAAATTCCGCGACACCGACTGGGGCGGCAAGACCGGTACATCCAACAACCACTCCGACGCATGGTTCATGGGCGTCAGCCCGAAGCTCGTCGTAGGCGCATGGGTAGGCGGCGAATACCGCTGCATCCACTTCCGCACCGGCGCTCTCGGACAGGGTTCGCGCACCGCTCTACCTATCTGCGGACTCTTCATCGAGTCTGTGCTTAACGACCCTGCGTTCGCCAAGTATCGCGTGAAGTTCGGCAAGCCGAAGGATGCCGACATCACCTCGTCGATGTACAACTGCCAGAGCTACTACACTCGCGAGAAGACTGACTCTTCACACTCCGACAGCATACATGTTGAGGAGGAGATAGTGCTCGACGAGAATGGCGCACCAATAGAACACCACAAAGCTACCGAACCTGCAAAGGAAGGTTCGTCAGAACAGCCCAGCACACACAAGCGCCCTAAGGAGGAAGCCGTCAACTTCGACGACCTCTAATCCATATCAATATATTGCTGTCCGGTAAAACTATAAAGGACACAAAAGTTATAAAAATATTATTGCTGTCCGCTAAAACTTTTCATACAAAATAAATTAGGGCTGACACTT
>NZ_JAHQUY010000041.1 GCF_019052365.1 Leyella stercorea | reverse complement strand
CTCGAAAGCGGATGCAAAGGTATAGCTTTTTTGCAAACCTCCAAAACTTTTGCAGGAAAAAGTTGAATTTTTAGCTTGATTTTAACAGATATTTACAATTAAAGCGCATAATTGTGGGCGAACACATTATAATATTATACGCGAGTGAGAGAAAATAGTAGCGGACGGAATCTGATCGGACGGCGGACGCCACCAAAGGACAAAAGCTGGGATTTTATGGTGTGAAGGGAGGCATAAAGGAGAGCTGATATACAAAAAAGGGTGTGTTAGCAGCAATTACTGCGTGCTAACACACCCTTCTAAGCATTCTATCGAGAAGCAGACTCGCTCCACGTAGAATGTGTTTTTATGGTTTAGCGTACAAAAAGGAGCTCGCGATACTTCGGGAGCGTCCAGAGTTCGTCAGCCACGATAAGCTCGAGCTTGTCGATGTGGTAGCGAATCTCGTCCATCTTCGGAGCCACAGTGTCGTGGTAAGCAATGGCCTTAAGGTGCTCATCCTCAATGCGGTTAGCTACCTTGCGAGCCTCAACCAGCTCCTCTACTCCATTCTCGATAATCTGAGTGCGCTCGGCAATCTCCTCGATAATCTTCTTGTTGCGCGAAGTGAGATTGTCGGCTGTCTCCTTCGGGAAGATGTCGTACATGCTCTGCACGTTCTTAGCCAAACGGCTCTGATAGTGAGTGCAGACAGGGATGATATGGTTCATAGAGAGGTCGCCGAAGACGCGTGCCTCAATCTGAATCTTCTTGGTGTATGTCTCCCACTTCACCTCGTTGCGAGCCTCAAGCTCCTTGCGTGTCATCACGTTCTGGCTCTCGAACATACGGATAGAATCCTCGTCGAGATAGCGCTCGAACACCTTCGGGCACGAAGTCTCGCAGTCGAGACCGCGACGCTTAGCCTCCTCAACCCATTCTTCAGAGTAGCCGTTGCCCTCGAAGTGAACCGGTGCGCAGGTGTGGATATCCTCGCGAACGACGTCGAGAATGGCGCTCACCTTGTCGGAGCCGTTCTCGATGAGAGCGTCTACGCGCTGCTTGAACGACTGCAGAGCCTCAGCAACGGCAGTGTTGAGCACGATCATTGCCGACGCACAGTTTGCCTCAGAACCTACGGCGCGGAACTCGAAGCGGTTGCCGGTGAAGGCGAAAGGCGATGTGCGGTTGCGGTCGGTATTGTCGATGAGAAGTTCCGGAATCTCAGGGATGTCGAGCTTCAAGCCCAGCTTGCCAGCCACGTCGAAGAGTTCGTCCTTGTCAGAAGCGGCGATATGGCTGAGAATCTCTGTTAGCTGGCGTCCGAGGAACGATGAAACGATAGCTGGAGGAGCCTCGTGAGCGCCGAGTCGGTGAGCGTTTGTAGCGCTCATGATAGACGCCTTGAGGAGTCCGTTGTGCTTGTATACAGCCATCAATGTCTCTACGATGAAGACGATGAAGCGGAGGTTGTCCTCCGGAGTCTTACCAGGTCCGTGGAGCAGCACACCGGTGTCTGTAGAGAGACTCCAGTTCTCGTGCTTGCCCGAACCATTGATACCTGCGAACGGCTTCTCGTGGAGCAGAACGCGGAATCCGTGGCGGCGAGCCACCTTCTTCATGAGCGACATGAGAAGCATGTTATGGTCGATGGCGATGTTGGTCTCCTCGAAGATCGGTGCCAACTCGAACTGGTTGGGCGCCACCTCGTTGTGACGAGTCTTGCAAGGGATGCCAAGCTCAAGCGCCTGAATCTCAAGATCCTTCATGAACGCCTGCACACGCTCGGGGATAGCGCCGAAATAGTGGTCGTCCATCTGCTGGTTTTTAGCCGAGTCGTGGCCCATGAGCGTACGACCGGTGAGCATAAGGTCGGGGCGTGCCGAGTAGAGTCCCTCGTCAACGAGGAAGTACTCCTGCTCCCAACCGAGGTTAGAGATGACCTTCTTCACCTCCGGGTAGAAGTAGTGGCAGACAGCCGTAGCCGCCTCGTTCACGGCGTGGAGCGAACGCAAGAGAGGAGCCTTATAGTCGAGCGCCTCGCCGGTGTAAGAGATGAAGATGGTAGGGATACAGAGCGTGTCGTCGATGATGAACACCGGCGATGTGGGGTCCCAAGCCGAATAGCCGCGTGCCTCGAAGGTGTTGCGTATGCCGCCGTTCGGGAACGAGCTTGCGTCAGGCTCCTGCTGTACGAGCAGCTTGCCAGAGAACTCCTCTATCATTCCGCCCTTGCCGTCGTGCTCGATGAAGGCGTCGTGCTTCTCGGCTGTGCCCTCGGTGAGCGGCTGGAACCAGTGTGTGTAGTGAGTGACGCCGTTCTCGTCTGCCCATTGCTTCATGCCTTTAGCCACAGCGTCGGCTATGGAGCGGTCGAGACGCGCGCCGTTGTCGATGACATCGATGAGCTTTTCGTACACTTCGCGCGGAAGATACTTATACATCTTCGCACGGTTGAACACGTTTTTGCCGAAGAACTCCGACGGACGTTCTATCGGCGTAATCACTTCAACTGGTTTCTTGTTGAAAGCCTCGGCTACAACCTCAAATCTTAAATTTGCCATTGTCTAATTGGGTATTTAGTCGTTATATTGTTTTTTTATTGTTTCTCGTTGTATATGTCTGTCACTCGCTTCGCAAGTGTTTAGTGGGTGGAGCGCACCCACTCGCCTATTCTTTGCATCGCCTCCTCGCAGTCTTCGCGTTTTCCGAAGGCAGTGAGGCGCACATAGCCCTCGCCGCTCGGTCCAAAGCCAACGCCCGGTGTGCAGACCACGCCCACGGCATAGAGCATCTGCTCGAAGAATCGCCACGAGTCGATGGCGTGCGGCGTCTTCACCCAGAGATAGGGAGCGTTTCTGCCGCCGAACACTTCGAAGCCCATCTGCGTGAGCGACTCGCACATCAGTTCGGCGTTACGCATGTAGTAGGCTATCGTCTCGCGCACCTGGCGCCTGCCTTCCGGCGTATAGATTGCAGCGGCGGCGCGCTGCGATATGTAGCTCGTTCCGTTGAACTTTGTCGACTGGCGGCGCTCCCAAAGATGGTTGAGCGATATGCGCTGCTTGCCATCAAGCGTCACGGCTGTCACCTCCTTCGGCACTACTGTGTAGCCACAGCGCACGCCGGTGAAGCCTGCCGTCTTCGAGTAGCTGCGAAACTCGATGGCGCATTGCTTTGCGCCGCGTATCTCGTAGATAGAGTGCGGTATGTCGTCGTCCTGGATGTACGCCTCGTAGGCTGCATCGTAGAAGATGAGCGTGTCGTTAGCCAGCGCATACTTCACCCACTTCTTCAGTTCTGCCTTCGGGAGCACGGTTCCCGTAGGGTTGTTCGGGTAGCAGAGGTAAATCATGTCTACGCGATGGTCGGGAATCTGCGGTACGAAGCCGTTCTCAGCGGTGCATGGCAGATAGTTGACGTTGCTCCAGCGACCGTCTTCGAGCACTCCGGCTCTGCCGCACATCACGTTCGAGTCGATATATACGGGGTAAATCGGGTCGGTGACGCCGATGGAGTTGTCCCAGCGCACAATCTCGCCGATGTTTCCCGTGTCGCTCTTTGCTCCGTCGTTAACAAAAACTTCGCTCGGGTCGAGATGTATGCCGCGCGGTGCGAAGTCGTTCTTGATTATCGCCTCGCGCAGAAAGTCGTAGCCGTGCTCCGGCCCGTAACCGTGGAACGTGTCTGCCGACGCCATCTCGTCTACTGCTTTGTGCATTGCCTCCACCACAGCGGGGCACAGCGGCTGCGTCACGTCGCCGATGCCCAGACTGATGACGCGCATCTGCGGATGCGACACCTTGAAGGCGTTCACCTTCTTGGCTATGTCTGCGAACAGATAGCTGTTCGAGAGTTTCAAGAAATGTTCGTTAACCAATGCCATACTCTCTAAATTTTTATCTTGAAATCCTAAATCGTGATTTTTAAATCTCTATTTCTCCATCAAAGACGAAAGCCGCCGGCCCTGTCATATAGACATGCCCGTCGGCTTCATTCCATTCGATATGTAAGGTGCCACCATCCATAATGATGGCGCTGCGACGCGATGACTTGCCCGCAATCGCTGCCGCCACGGCTGTAGCGCAGGCGCCTGTGCCGCATGCCATAGTGATGCCGCTGCCTCGCTCCCACACTCGTGTGCGTATGGCGCCGTCGGCCTTAATCTCGGCGAACTCAATGTTGCAGCGTTCGGGGAAAGCCGAAACTACCTCCATCGCGGAGCCGTATCGTGCCACGTCGAGCGTGTCGATATCGTCGACGAAGCATACAAAGTGGGGGTTGCCCATCGACACGAACGTGCCGTGGAACGTGCGCGAACCGACGGTAAGCGCATCGCCTGCCGTCTCGTCGTACTGCTCGGGCACGTGAAATGTGGGCGCAAGCATGTCGACCGTTACGCTCTCCACCTTATTATTATGTATATTGTCCGAACCGCCACCAGCGTTTTCGCCGTCGGCGAGATGCAACGTCAGAATCTTTACGCCCGAGAGTGTCTGCAGGCGTATGGTTGTCTTGTCGGTGAGTCGGCGCTCGTAGAGATACTTCGCGATGCAGCGCGACGCATTGCCGCACATCTTAGCCTCCGATCCGTCGGCGTTGAAGATGCGCATAGAGAAATCGGCGTCAACGCCGCCGTACGGTTTGCCGATAAGCACGAGTCCATCGCTGCCGATGCCTGTATGGCGGTTGCTCCATGCGATGGCAGCCGCAGACGGGTCGGGCACATCGTACTTCTGCGTGTCAACGTAGATGTAGTCGTTGCCTGCGCCGTGCATCTTTGTGAATCTTACCGACTTTCTCATTCTTCTTATCCTTTTACCTTAAAGCGGAGCCCTGAAACAGCTCCTATTATTATTACGACTGCAAAATTACAACTATTTGCGCAAATACAAATGAATTGGCGGAGCATTTTCGTAATAATTAGCACAAAGTTTCAAATTGAAAGCACTTTTATTATAAATGCTTTCAATTTGAGAATTATCAACGCCATTCAGGCGTTTCTGGTTACAATCTATTACAGCAGCGCCTTTATTTCTGCGTCGAGATCCTTTATCTGTGCGTCGCGCTTCACAACGTTGCAGTTGCGATCGAGCAGGAAGAACGTTGGCACCTGCTGCACGTTGTAGAGTCGGAGCACCTGCTGCGAGTCTTCGTCCATGCGTGTGCACACCCAAGGAAGGGCTGCGGTCTGCGTCTTCCAGAAATGTTCGTCCTCGTCGAGGCTCACCTGATAGATTTCGAAGCCCTGAGCGTGATACTTGTTGTAGAGTTCGCGGAGCATCATGATGCGCTTCATCGACTCGCCGGTGGCGAAGACGTGGAAGTCGAGCATCACCACCTTGCCCTTCAGCGACGAGAGGCTGCGCTGTGCGCCGTGGTTGTCGGTGAGCGTGAAGTCGAGCACACCGCTTGTGTTTAGCTTTGCGGGGTCGAGCGTCGCCTCAGCCTGGCTGCGCAGCATGCGCACCTCCTTCATGCCTTCGATGGCGATGTTGTGAAGGTTGGCGCCGCGCTCGGCGTTGGGATAGAACGCATCCCAGCTGGTAGCCACTGCTGCGAAGACGCGAACGTCCTGCTCGGATGTGCGCGGATTGAAGATGAGCATGGGCTGACCGCCGGCATAGAGCGTCTGGAAGAGTGCGAAGTATGACGAAGCCTTCATCGGCGCCTTGAAGATGTAGCGGGTCTTCACGTCGGTCTTGTATGCCTCGACCACCTTCTGCACGCTGTCTGCCACGGCGTCGGCGCCGAGCAGCGGGTTGCGAGCGATGTTGTTGACGTTCTGCTGAAGCTGCATCTGCATGAGAGCAAGCTCCTTGATGCGCGAGCAGTCGTCCGATCCGCTCACCTCATAGTCGGTTGCCATAGCGGGATATTTCGCCTTCACGGTTACGGTCTCCGTAGAGTCGATGGCTACGTTTATGATTTGTCCGGCGATACGCAGTCGGTAGAACTCGGGGGCTGTGACTGCCTTGCCGTCAAAGGCGAACGCGCCGTCGGCAGAGAGCTTCACGGAGTCGACTGTCTGAACGCCGTTCAGACCCATATTCTCGAAGTAGAGCACGGAGTCGGCAGCGTTCTCGATGGCGCCTTCTACGTGAAACTTGCGCTCGTTGCACGAAGCGAAACCGAGCGCTGTAAGTGCTGCGAAGGTGAATGCAGCAATCTTTTTAGTCATTATATTCATCGTCGTTTTTCTTGTTTGCTTGTTTTAACATGCAAACTTACGCATTATTTTCGGAAAACAAGCAGAAAGAAGTGATTTATTAACAATCGACCGGGTGCTGCGGAGGCCGGAGACCTCCGCTACTTATGCGTTTTAGAAGCTCTGTAGCCACGCCTTCAAATCGAGCAGCATCTCGATGTGATAGCGGAAGTTGGTGCGCAAGCCGTAGCCGTGACCGCCGCTGGGATATACGTGGAGCGATGCGGGCACGTCGTGGCGGTAGAGTTCGGCGTAGTAGTTGACGCCGTTCATGGGCTGCACCACGTGGTCATCGTCGGAGAGGGCGATGAAGGCGCGCGGCGTGACGCGTGTCACCTGCATGTCGGTGCAGTACTTCTGCTCGTCCTTCTTGCGTGCGTGCTCGCCGAGCAGGTTCTTGCGCGAGCCCTGATGGCAGTAGCCGTCGAGCATCGTTATGACCGGATAGAAGAGTATCTGGAAGTTGGGCTTGGCGTCGTCCTTTGAGAGTGTGGCGACGGTAGAAGCGAGGTGTCCGCCGGCAGAGAATCCCATGATACCTACGTTGTCGGCGTCAATGTGCCATGCCTGTGCGTTGCGGCGCACAAGGCGCAGGGCTTCCTCAGCGTCGCTCACGGGCACCTTAGGGTTGCCGGCTGGCATGCGATAGTGGAGCACGATGGCGGCAATGCCCTGGTCGTTGAAGAACGGTGCCCAGTCGATGCCTTCGTGTCCCATAGCCAGATGCTCGTAGCCTCCGCCGGGGCATATCACTACGGCGCGACCCGTGGCATGCTTCTTCTCGGGCAGGTACACCTTCACGTATGCGGTGTCGCCCAAACTATTGTTGTTGGGGGCTTTCTTCTGCCAGAGCTGCACGTCGAACGTGCGCTGAGCGAGCGCCGGAGCGGCGAGAACGAGGCAGAACACAGTGAGTATTACGGACTTGAGCACGACCATAGAGCCGCGCATAGGGTATGCGAAGTATTTCATTTCTGTTACAAAGATTGGTTTTTAGAATATTTATTTGCAAAGGTAACACTTTTTTTGTAATATTGCAGTGCAAAAAAGCGCTTTGTAATAATTAATTAACATTATAGAAATGCATCCATTAGAGAAGTTCGAGTACTGCCCGCGCTGCGGCAGTCATCATTTTGTAGAGAACGGTGCGAGAAGTAGGAAATGCGAGAACTGCGGTTTCGAGTATTTCATGAATCCGAGTGCAGCCAACGTGGCTATCATACGCAACAGCAAGGGCGAGATTCTCGTCACACTGCGCAAGCAGGAACCGGCAAAGGGCACGCTCGACCTGCCTGGCGGCTTCACCGAGATTGGTGAGACGTCGGAGGAGGGTGTTGTGCGCGAGGTGATGGAGGAGACGAACCTCAAGGTGACGGCAGCTCGCTACCTTTTCTCGCTGCCTAACGTATATCGCTATAGTGGCATCGAACTGCCTACGCTCGACATGTTCTACGAGTGTGACGTGGAAGACGAGTCGGTGCTCGCCGCCAACGACGACGCTGCGGAGTGCATGTGGATAAAACCCGAGGATATACACACCGAGCAGTTCGGCCTGCGATCTGTGCGCTGGGGACTGGTGAAGTATCTTGAACGACAGAAGTAACGTGGGGTTCTCTCTTTCTGCTGAGATATACTCCCACAGATTTCACGGATTTTCACGGATGCTAACTTTAGGGGGTGCACTTGTCTCAAGTGCACCAACCAAGTTAACCACACATTCAGCTTGGTTGGTGCACTTCTTGTTATGTTGGTGCACTTGAGACAAGTGCACCCCCTTATAGGGCACTTCTTGCTATGTTGGTGCACTTCTTGCCATGTTGGTGCACTTGAGACAAGTGCACCCCCTATAGTTACCAATCCTTATACGGATGTACGAGCAGCTGCGAGTTGTAGTAGCGGCGGTCGCCCGTCACTTCCTCGCCGATGAAGCTGGGCTTTGCGAACGGCTCGTCCTCGGAGCCAAGCTCCACCTCGGCAACTACGAGTCCGGCGTTGTCGCCGAAGAACTCGTCGACCTCGAACGTGTGGCGCCCGTCGGGCGACTTCACGAGCCAGCGGCACTTGTCTATCACTCCGCCGCGGCAAAGCTCGAAGAGGTGTTCCGCCTCGTCGTTCGTTATCTCCTTTTCGAACTCGTAGCGCGAGAGTCCGGTCCGGTCGCTGTGACTCTTGATGGTGAGCCAGGAGCGGTCGTCGCGGGTACGGACACGCACGGTAGCCGTCTGGCAGGGCATGTATCCCTGCTTGATACGGCTATGAGAAAAGGCAGCCGACTTGTAGTCGCTGCCTTCACGTATAAGGAACTTACGTTCTATTTCTAATCCACTCATATCTTGTTTCTTATTAAAGCGGCGACGGGCAGACATACGCCCGCCCATCGCTTTTTAGTTTCTTATTAAGACTGTGTAAAGGTCCAAATCATATACGCTATTGTAAGTCCGACGAGCGTCCAGATGATTCCTTTCACTACTTTCTTTGCTTTCTTCTCTTGTTCTGCCGCATACTTTGCGCGGCGCACATTACTTTTCTGGCTCATAGTTATTTGATTTTTTGATTGTTTATTCTGTCTTATCCCTAGTATCCCTAGAAAACCTAGCCCCTAGAAAAACCCAGAAGCCCTCTTACTCCTCCTCGCTCACGGGGAATTCCATGAGATACGCCTTGATGAACCCGTCTATCTTGCCGTCCATCACGCCGTCGACGTCGGTGGTCTGATAGTTGGTGCGGTGGTCCTTCACGCGGCGGTCGTCGAAGACGTAGCTGCGTATCTGGCTACCCCACTCTATCTTCTTCTTGCCCGCCTCAATCTTCGCCTGCGCTTCGAGACGCTTCTTCATGGCGCGGTCGTAGAGCTGCGACTTGAGGAGTCGCATGGCGTTGTTGCGGTTCTCGAGCTGCTTGCGACTCTCGGTGTTCTCGATGAGGATTTCCTCCTCCTCGCCCGTGTCGGGGTCGGTATACTGATAGCGGAGGCGTACGCCCGTCTCCACCTTGTTCACGTTCTGACCGCCTGCACCACCCGAGCGGAAGAGGTCCCAGCTAATCTTCGACGGGTCGACATACACCTCGATGGTATCGTCGACGAGCGGCGACACGAACACCGAAGCGAACGACGTCATGCGCTTACCCTGCGCGTTGAACGGCGACACACGCACAAGACGGTGCACTCCGTTCTCGCTCTTGAGAAAGCCGTAGGCGTACTCGCCGCCCTCTATCTCCATCGTGACGCTCTTGATGCCTGCCTCGTCGCCCTCCTGAAGGTTGCTTATCGTCACCTTGTGGCCGTGAGCCTCTGCCCAGCGCATGTACATACGCATGAGCATCTGCGCCCAGTCTTGGCTCTCGGTGCCGCCGGCGCCGGAGTTTATCTTCATCACGCAGTCCATAGGGTCTTCCTTCTGGCGCAGCATGTTCTTCAGCTCGAGGTCTTCGATGGCGGTGATTGCCTTCGAGTAGTCGTCGTCTACCTCCTCTTCGGTTACGAGTTCGTCTTTATGGAAGTCGAAGGCGAGCTGCAACTCGTCGGCGAGCTGGCGCACGTGGGCGTAGCCCTTTATCCAGCGCTCCAGTGTCTTCACCTTCTTCATCTGCTCCTCAGCGCGCTTAGGGTCTTCCCAGAAGTCGGGCGCCTGCGTGCGGAGCTGTTCTTCTTCAAATTCTACTTTCTTCTGGTCGATATTAAGATAGCGCTTGAGGGCATCTGCGCGCTCAAGCACATCCTTCAGTTGGTCGGAAGTGATCATCTATATTTCTATAATTAGAAAGGTTGAGGTGTTGTGATGTTGAGGTGTTGACATTTGTCACCATATCAACATCACAACACATCAACTTTATTCTTCGTACATCTTATCAATTTCGTTCTTGTAGTTCTTGTACACCACCGGTCGGCGTATCTTCAGCGTATTGGTGAGTTCGCCCGACTCCATAGAGAAGTGGTGCGGGATGAGCGTGATGCGCTTCACCTGCTCGTAGTGGGCGAGCTGCTGCTGCAGAGTCTTGACACGGTCAAGAATCATCTTGTTCACCTTCGGGTTGGCGCAGAGGTCTTCGCGCGAGCAGAACTCGATGCCGTGCTCCTTAGCCCAGTCTTCTACGAGGCGGAACTCGGGCACGATGAGCGCCGAAACGAACTTGCGCTCGTTGGCGATTACTGCCACCTGGTCGATATACTTGTCGACGAGTATGAGCGACTCTACAAGCTGCGGCGCGATATACTTGCCGTTGGAGGTCTTGAAGAGGTCCTTGATGCGGTCGGTAAGGAAGAGTTCGCCGTCCTTTATATAGCCTGCGTCGCCGGTGCGGAAGAAGCCGTCCTCGGTGAACGCATCCTTGTTGGCTGCGTCGCGGTGATAATAGCCCTTTGTGATGGTCGGACCCTTGAGCAGCACTTCGTCGTCGTCGCCGATCTTCACCTCAATGCCTCCAATAGGACGTCCTACGGAGCCTATAGTGCAAGGCTTGTTGTCGCGGTCGCAAGATACTGTGGCGAGACTCTCTGTCAAGCCGTAGCCTACAACCATGTTGATGCCTACAGAGTGAACAAAGCGCTCCACTTCGGGCGACACGCGGGCGCCGGCTGTCGGGAAGAGGTTGCTGTTCTCCAAGCCTATCTGCTTGCGCACGAGGCTGAGTATCATCTTGTCGAGGAGTTTGTACTCCATAGCGAGCCAGGGCGAAGGACACTTGCAGCGCATCTTACATTCTACATTGTAGCGGCGTCCCACTTCAAGCGCATGGCGGAACATCTTCTGCTGAAACGAGCTCGAGCGTTCTATCTTCTCCTTCACTGCCTGATATACCTTCTCCCAGAAACGGGGCACGGAAGACATACATGTAGGATGGGTCTCGCGCATCGACTGCTGTATCTCGTGCGGGTCGGTATTAATAATAATATGTGATCCCTCTGAGAAGCCCAGGTATGAGAAGCCACGCTCAAAGATGTGCGTGACGGGGAGGAACTGTATAATGCGGTCGTTCTCGCCGACTTTCACCACGGCATCGTTGGCTGCGAGCGCAGCGTCGTACTGGCCGTAGGTGAGCATTACGCCCTTCGAGTCGCCGGTGGTGCCGGATGTGTAGAGTATGTTGCAGAGGTCGTCCATCGACGCCTCCTTGTAGAGCTGCTCCACCTCCGACTGGCGCGGCAGTCCTTCGCCGTGCTTCAGGAAGTCGTCAAAGTATAGCGCTGCGGGGTCGTGCGTAGAGATGCGCACCGAGCGGTCGAACACGATTATGCGCTCGAGCGTGTTGCAGAGCGCAAAGATGCGGTGCGCCTTGTCGTACTGCTCCTGCTCGCCTACAAAGATGAAGCGCACCTGAGCGTCGTTAATCATATATTGTATCTGCTGCTCGGATGCTGTAGCATAGAACGGGATGGATACAAGCTTCACGCCATAGGCACCGAAGTCGGTAACGAGATACTGAAGACAGTTCTGCGAGAACACAGCTATCTTGTCGTGGGGCTTCGCACCGAGATTGAGAAGGGCGTTGCTCGCCTGCTTCACCAACTGCGAGAAGCGGTTGTAACTGATCTTCTTCCATACTGAAGAGCCAAAGTCTTTATAGGTGAATGCAGCGCGTTCGCCATACTTTGCCGCCAACTTATGGGCGATTACCGAGAGATGACATCTTGTTTGCATAAGCTTTGTTTTAGCAAGACTGCAGCGTGCAGCCTATATGATTATGCAAAAATACGCTAAAAATAGGAAAGAACAAAAAAAACGATAATATATTTTTCGCAAAACAAGAAACGCCGTAAGGTAATACGGGAGAATGTAGTGGAAATATCGAATAATAAATAAAAAAAGCGAATGCTTGGTCAGCCGCCGGCTGACCAAACATTCGCTTTATATTATAATGTACAGAACTGTCTGTATTGAATCAGACTGTGTACAGAACAGATTTACTTAACGATCTTCTTGCCGTTAACGATGTAGAGACCCTTGCCGAGCTTCGAAACATCGTTGCCGAGATAGCGTCCGTCGATAGAGTAAACGCCCTTAACAGCCGGCTGGTTGTTCATCTCAACGTTCTCTATGCCAGTAGTACCGGGATCGGTTACGAATACTTGGTCGAGGAAGTAGCGCAACTCGCCCTGGAAAGTGAGCTTCATCTTGCCGTTACCCTTGATAGTGGTAGAGAAGTCGCCCCATGCACCTGCAGGCATATTAAACTCGCTATTAGCGAGCGAGCCGTTGCTTGCAGACACTTTAAGTGTTGTGCCACTACCGTCGTTCCATGCAGCAGCACGGAAGGTGAGTTTCGCCTCGCCGTTGAGTGTAAACTCAGGAGTTGTAACCTTTGAGTCGCTGCCACCGTTCTTTCCGACACGCAGACACTGGCTGCCACCACGCAGATACTCGCCCGACCAACCTGGCACGTCTGTTGTCAAAGTGCCAGTTGCGAAGTTTGCATCCAACTTGCTGCTCGGCTTGAACTTGCCGTCGTTGCCACCCGTACCAAGCGCCTGATCGAATGTCTCGTACAGCACGTAGCCATCAACTACGCCAGTACCGAGATTATGGTTGGTAAAGGTGAATGATGCCAATCCGCCTGTTACGTTCATCTTAGTGAGCGAGATATTCATAACCTTCGAACCAGAAGCATTCTCTGTGTTTGCTACGTCTGCAGGTTGTGTGGCGTTGGTGAGCTGACGATAGTTATCTCTTGTACCGAACACGTCGCCAGCCTCAGTTGTAGAAGTCTTCCTATTGTCGGCAGGGATGATAGTGATGCGCTCAATGTCGTTGATACCCTTGTGGAAGGTGTTAGGCATGTTGTAGTCCCAAACGGTCTTGTCGTAAGTGATGTGGTTTACGAGGATGCCGCCTGCAGCGATATACTTGTCCCAACCCTTACGCTGACGGTTCTCAATGAGGTAGTACTCGTCTTTGTTCTCCGGGTGGTAGAAGATATAAGCGTCGCCGCCGTCTGCTGTGGTCTTGATGTCTGAGTAAGAAGCGTTCTCGGTAAGCTCGATAGGGTTGATCCAGCCAGCAACCATCTTCTCGTATGCTGTGTAGCCAGCCGGGCAGTATGTGTCGCCGTTGTAGCTACCAGAGCACATGAGGTCCCATGTACCCATACCGTAGTTGCCGCCGTATTCGATGTCATAAACATCGGGGTAGCCCATACAGTGAGAGAACTCGTGGCAGATTGTGCCGATACCTGCGAGCTTGTTGCCGCCGTTCACCTCGTTAGAGCAAGCGTAGATAGAAACGCGCTTGTTGCCGTAGCGTGGATTCGTAGGCAGCTGCGACTTGTGCGGCCAGATTGTCTCCGCGCCGCCGCCGGTAGCTTCGCCTTCGCCAGCGTATACGACGTAAACCATCTCTACGAAGCCGTCGTCATCCCAGTCGTACGGTGAGAAGTCGAGACCGTCGTCGTAAGCCTCGCTACAAGCTCCGGTGATCATGCCCTCGGCGTTCTTGTCGTAAAGACGGTTGCCCTGATTGTCGGTGACGTTCTCGCCATAGCTACTTACCGAACCGAGTGTGTACGGACCTACTACGTCGAATGTGATATTGAACTGGCCGCCGCTCTGTGCGCTGAAGTAGTCGGAAACGCTACCCATGAAACCGTTCTCGCTGAAGCCCTTTTCATTGGCAACGCGTGTGTAAAACGCTTTTGGGTCTGCCATAGAGAACTTCTTGTCTGAGAACTGAGCGAGGATGATAAGGCAACGCTTGTCGCCCTTGTACTCCATCTTCTTGGCGTTTGACTTAACGCGGCGCATATCGCCAGCCACGTTGCCCGCCTTTGTGCGGAGCTGCTTGTTGATCTGACGCAGCTGATCCATGTCAGCTACACGAAGTCTGTTCTGTGCATCCACTGTATAGCGGTTGCCTGAAGCGTCCTGCCAGAAGCTCATGAACTCGTCGCCACGCAACTCCACCTTCACCTCAGTGCCGTTAGGGAGCTGCATAGTGCGCCAGATGCCGCGCTTCGCAGGGATGGCATTTGCAACGAGTGTTGTTGCGAGAGCCAAAGCCAGTGTAAAGATTTTTCTTTTCATTCTTGTATTTGTAGATTTTCTGTTATAGATGAAACTGATGATGCAGAAGCTGTTCTTCATCATCAAACTTAAAAAAGTGCAGAAAAGGAGAGCGGTGCTTCAATGGTTGAAGCACCCTACCCTCCTTTAATTTAATATGAATTTGGATGTAACGTTGTTACTCCTTTGTCAATACGATATCAGACATTGCTTCTAACAGCGAAAGTTGACCATTGTCAGGATTTGTGAAGAGAGCTGCAATAGTTGCACCTTCCTCAAACTTGATAGTCTTGAAGTCGTCCTGCACCTCACCTTCAACCGGTGACTGTGAAATATTATTACCTTCAAGGCGACCCAGCTGAATATCAACAGGCTTAGAAAGACTTGAATGTTCAAAACCTGTAACCCAGTTGTACTTCATAAAGTTAGTGAATGATACATAGCAAGTATTATTAGCACTATCGAAGTTGAACGAGAGCTGAGCCTTAGACTTTTCGAGAAGCATACCCTCAAGATAGAGAAGCTTGTTGTAGATGTATTGTGAAGGATCGTCAGCACCGGTGATAGTCACCTTCTGCCTCTGCACAGCGCCATCATAATTTTTGTATGTCATCGTCCATGTTCCCTGGAGACGGTCATACGGCTCATGGTCGTTGTCGCGAATTTCTACAGTAGTGGTCTTTGCAGCTTCGTTAAGCTTGGCGTGTTCTACCTTTACGATAGTCACCTCGAATGTACGCGGATCGTTGATTTCATCATCATCAACCATCTCGAGCTCAACATAGCCCTCCGAGCCAGTGATGTTGATTTTCTTAGTTGTTACGTAATAGTTAGTATTCTCAACAGCAGGATTGCTGCCTACTTCTCTTGTCTCTACAGTAAGAGTAACCATACCGTTTGTTGGGCCCTCCACCTTGATAGGCAGAGAAACGACGCCAGCACTCTCTCTCGGAGAGATAGTTGCTGTACCCATGCTTACTGTTACATCAGCTGCCGAGTTCTTCTTTACATCGTCATCAGAGCAGGCACCCAAGAAGAGAACTGCTACTAAAAGCGATAATAATTTAATGTATTTCATATTGAAATTATTCTATATTGTTTATAAATGCAAATTAATAGCCTGGGTTCTGCTGACCCTTCATCTGCGGGTTAGAGTCGATCTCATCCTTCGGGATAGGCCATGTGAAGCGGTAATCGCCAGCCTCATACTTCAGGTTCTTGCCGACACTGAACATAACATTGTTGATCTTATCGAGTTCGGGGTCGCCAATATCGAAGTTAGAGATGCGCTGGAAGCCCTGGTTAGTACGACGGAGGTCTGACCAAAGCATACCTTCACCAAGGAACTCACGCTTACGCTCTGCCAGAGTCTGCTTGATGAGCTCAGCTGCAGAGTAGGTCTTGTCCTTATAACCAGTGTAGCGCTTTTTGCAGAAGTCGTTGAGATACTGGTTAGCCTGCGAGAGCTTGTCGCCACCAAGATGTGCACCTGCCTCAGCAGCTATGAGGTACATCTCTGAAGTGCGGAACACCTTTGTCTTGTTTATGAACTGGTTCTCCGTAGTATTGATTGCGACGTTGCCCGGATACTTGCAGAAAACGTAAGCCTTGTATGACTCACCCTCAATCAGGAAGTCATTGTACGTAGTGAACCAAGCATCGTAACGGATGTCACCCTCGTTCTCAACGAACATCATAAGAGTGCCATAGTTAGGAATGTAGTAGGGATCAGTCTCGTCTTTCTTCTGGAATACGCCACCGTTTGAGCCACCCTTCTCTTTGCCAGACATGAACGGCTGGAAGATAATCTCCGTGCCAGTATCGTTCTTCCACATCCTTGTGTACGCAGAGCGCAGAACGAGTTTGTACTTGTTGCTTGTGATGATTGAAGTAGCCTTGTCCCATGCTGTCTGCCAGTCGCCCTTCACGAGTGCTACACGTGCCTGCATAGCAGCTACAGCGTAAGAGGTGAGATAAGCTGTCTTATCTGTCTCGTACGTCTCTGTGTACTTATCCGTATAGCCCGACTCCTCATACGCCTTGAGCGCGTCGTAAGCAGCCTGAAGGTCAGCGTCGATGAGAGCGTAGGTCTCAGCGAGTGTCGCGCGGCCAGGATACTTTGTTTGATCACCTGTAGGGTCATATGTAGTAACGAGAGGCACACCAGAAGCTGCTGCATTCGGGTCGGTCTGAGTGTACGGCTTGCTGAAGTGCTCAACGAGGTTGAAGTAGCCGAAGGCACGTGTGAACAGTGCCTCGCCCTTGTAGCGTGCGAACGCCATCTTCTCCTCGTCGGTGAAGTAAGACGTTGCCGAAAGAAGGTCGGCTTTGTTGATGAGTGCGTTAGCGTTAGAAATCATAACGTAGTTGCCCGACCAGTAGCCAGTTACACTTGAGTTGGTAGGATAGATCTGGCCGTAAGAGAAATCGCTAAGGTTGTTACCGTTGCTGATAAGACCATTGAAACCGTCGAGCTGGATATCTGTGAGGTAAATGTATGAGCCAGAGGTTACAGAGCGCAAATTGGTGTAAAGCGTATTGCGGAACTTGCGCATGTCCTGAGTGCTCTGGATGGCGGTTTCCTCGTCAAGAGTGCCAACCGGCTTCAGATCCATATCGCAGGAAGAGAAAGCCATGGCTCCCAGCAGCATCATTGAAATATATAACTTTTTCATTTTATTTCCTGATTAAGTGTTAATATTAGAAAGAAATCTCAGCACCGATTACGAACTGGCGTGTGTTCGGGTAGTTGAACTGCACGAGGTTCATATCCGGCTCCGGGTCGTAACCCTCGAACGGAGTAATGGTGAAGAGGTTGCGTGCGATACCGAATACCTTCACGCCCTTGATGTAGCGAGTAGCCTGCATCCATTTCTTCGGGAACTCGTACTGGATTGAAAGAGTCTTCATGCGGAGGAACGAAGCGTTCTGAAGCAGTTGGTCGGTGATCTGCACGTCGTACTTAGCACCAGGGATGTCTGTTATCTGACCTGGAGTTGTCCAGATGTTGAGCATCTCTACGCGCTGGTTCCATGTTGTAGCCAAATGCGGGTTAGCGATGAAGTAGTCGTCGTTAATCAACATGTACTTGCCTGCTACCCAAGCGAAGTCGGCGATGAGCGAAACGTTCTTGTAACGGAAGTTGGTACCGAAACCGCCTGTCCAAGGAGCAAAGCGCTTCTTGCCAAGGAACACAGCGTCGCGTTCCTCGTTGAACTTCTTTGTCTTGTTGCCGTCCTTGTCGTAGTAGAGCGGAGCACCTGTCTGCGGGTCAACGCCTGCGAAACGTACCTGATAGAACTCACCGAAAGCGTGGCCTACAGCAAGCTTCATACCTGTGTTAGAGAGAACGTACTCGTCGCGGCCCTGGAAGAGCTCTGTGATTTCGTTCTTGTTGTAGCCTACGTTAGCCTTGAAGCTCCAGTAGAAGTCCTTAGTTCTGAGAATGTCTACATCTACGTCTGCCTCGATACCGGTATTGGTCATTGATGCCACGTTACCGATACCTGCTGAGTAGCCAGTAGTCATTGAGTAAGGAATCGACATAAGCATGTCGGTTGTCTTGTTGCGGTAGAAGTCTACCGTGAAGTGAGCGCGGTCGAAGATAGAGAAGTTAAGACCTACGTTCCACTTTGCTGTCTTCTCCCATGTAAGTTTCTCGTTTTTCATCTGTGCGATGCCGATAGAGCTCTCACCATTGTAGAGACCGCCATCAGTGTAGAGACCGAGGTAGTCGTATGAACCTGCGCCTGAGTCGTTACCTGTTGTACCGTAGTTAAAGCTGAGCGAGAGGTCGTTCAACCACTCTACATCCTTCAGGAAGTCTTCCTTCTTGAGATCCCACTTGGCACCTGCTGACCAGAATGTACCCCAACGGTGGTCGGGAGCGAACTTAGAGCTACCGTCGCGACGGATAGAAGCTGTTACGTAGTACTTCTCCTTATAGTTATACTCAGCGTTAGCGAAGAGTGAGTTAGCAACTTCCTCTACCTTTGAGTCGCCGAGGTCTTCCGGTGTAACGGTTGTACCATTAGGGAGGAGGAGAAGGCGCGGGTCGGTTTGGCCCTCTGAGTAAGCACTGAGACCACGTGAACGCTCGATACGTGTCTCCTCACCGAGGAGGATGCCTACGTAGTGGTCGCCAAACTGCTTGCGCCACTCTGCTGTGTGCGAGAGTGTGAACTGATAGTAGCGGCTCATAGAAGCCGAAACATTACCCGTCGCAGCCTCAATCTTGTTGCCCATGCCGTCTACGAATGCGTCGTACGGGCTGAACGAAGCGTGGTTCATGTTCTCATAGCCGTTCATTGACTGCAATGCCTGAAATGTGAGACCCTCGATCGGTGTGAATGTCTCGGTGAGGCTGGTATTGAGAGTGAGCTTGTTGCGATAGTAGTCGCGGTGAGAGTTGTACCACCAAGGCATGTTAAGACCTGAGTACTTAAGACCGATAGCGCGGTCACCCTTAATCATATTGCCGTTCTCGTCGATGGTGTACTGATAAGGAGTATCGTAAGGCAATGCCTGGCGTGCGAACACGAGCGGGTTGGCAGAATAGATTGTGCCAGTTGCACTCCACTCTGCATTCTGCGAGTAGCGCTGCACACCGAGGTTTGTTGTGAAACCAATCTTGAAGAAGCGGTTCAGACGAGCGTTGATGCGTGCGTTAAGAGTGTTACGGTGCATCTTAGACATCTCGATAAGACCGTCCTGCTTGTGGTGGTTGAATGAAACGTAGTAGTTTACGGTCTGGCCACCGCCCTGCATTGTAGCGTTAACGTCGAGTGTAGGAGCAGCATCGTCGATCATCTCGTCGCGCCAGTTGGTGTTGATGTTATACTTGTCAACGAGGTTGCGGATATCGTCTGACACGGGCTGGCCGATGAGATCGCGGAACTTGATGTACTGCTTAGAGTTCATCATCTCTACACCGTCGCTTGTAGCGCTTGCGATACCATACTGTGCTCTAACGCTAAGGCCTACCTGCTCGCTGTACTTACCCTGCTTGCTGGTGAGCACGATAACGCCGTTGGCAGCACGCGCACCGTAGATAGCTGTAGAAGCAGCGTCCTTGAGCACTGTGATGCTCTCGATGTCAGCCGGGTTGAGTGTTGCGTAGAATGATGCAGAAATCGGCGCGCCGTCGAGGATGAAGAGCGGCTGGCTTGATGACTGGATAGAGTTGACACCGCGCAGACGGATAGTTGCTGCAGAAGAAGGGTCGCCGGCAGAAGAAAGTACCGAAAGACCTGATACCTGACCTGCAAGAGCGTCGGTGAAGTTCGGAGTGACGATGCTCTCGAGCTTCTTCTTGTCTACAGAAGCAACAGAACCTACCACTGAACCCAACTTCTTAGCAGAACCGTAGCCAGTGATGACTACCTGCTCAAGTGTGTGGCTGTCCACCTGAAGCACTACGGTCATGTTCTCGCTTGCTTTAACGCGCTTAGAAACCAGACCGATTGACGAGAACTCGAGCTCAACGCCAGGCTTGCTGACTGAGAGCGAGAAGCGTCCTTCAATGTCGGTAACTGTACCGGCTGTCTGCGAACCTACCACCTTGACTGTAGCGCCGATAACGGGCTCACCGTCTTCAGAGGAGGTGACAATTCCGGAAACGTGAGTTTGTGCCATTGCCATTCCTATACTTAGGAAGAGACAGGCGAAAAACATCATGATTCTTTTTTCCATATTAATTCTCTCTCTTTAAATTAATTAATTATTATAATTTGATTTTTGTTTTCACTTTGTATGTGTCGGGAGCGGTCCCCGTTTTTTACCTGTATTACATTATTCTAATTTGAAAAAAGCACACACGTCGTCACGATACCTTTTATATAAAAAGCAGCCCTCGCACTTCGAGGTGAAGAAACAACAGAATGCGTCTCAATCGCCTTAGTATCCTGCAACGTCTGGTAAATTAAATTTTAAAAATCATTTGCAAATTTAATTAATAATTGTTTCCCAACCAAATATTTTAACTCAAAAAGCGAGGTTTTATTACGTTTTTTCTGCAATTCATACCAAAACATGATAATTTTATTAATATTTATAAGTTTTTGCGAACTTAAAAAAACAAAATGACGCTAAATTTCCGTTTGCCCAAACAATATTATTATGTCAAAAGGTTTGCGTACACAACATGAAAATGACAACAGGCAGATTGCCAAGTTATGATTTTTCAGACGGCTTTTTATATTATTTTGTCAACTAAATATTAAGGAGTATTAATACAAATGCTCGGTACTTGGTAAGTTGAGTTTAAAGCTATCCGACCGGACGGCGGACGGTGCTTTAAGGGGGTGCACTTGTCTCAAGTGCACCAACCAAACAAGAGGGCCTTAAATATTGCTCAGTTGGTGCAGTTCTTGCTTGGATGGTGCACTTCTTGCTCTGGCAAGCGGCAAAGCCGAGCGGAGACAACTGCACCCTCTGAAGAAAGCATTGAGAAATAGAAACAAAAAGCCGCCGGACATGCGATGATGTCCAGCGGCTATACATTATTATATAAGGTTCTTTTAGGGGGTGCACTTGTCTCAAGTGCACCAACAAAACTGTCAAGTGCCCAACAAAGCAAGAGTTACTTCAATATTGCTCGGTTGGTGCACTTGAGACAAGTGCACCCCCTGAAAGCACCCCCTGAATTTACTTCACGATCTTCTTGCCACCAACCACGTAGATGCCTTTGCCGAGCTTCGACGCGTCAGTGCCGAGGTAGCGTCCGTCGATGCTGTATACGCGGTTGTCAGCGGTCTTGTTGGCTACGGTGATGCCGTTGATGCCGTCGACGATTTCCTTGAACGTATTGTCGAGAATATTATTGCTGTCGCCACCGCAAACGTTGAACGAGATGGAACCCTTAGAGCGCTTGATGTCGGTAATGGGAATGCCGAGGTAGTAGGTGCCGTCAGAGTTCTTGTTGTAGAGCTTGGCAGCCGGCTCCGACTCGTCGGTGAAAGCGTCGTTCATCGTCACGCCCTTCACTACGTACGGGTAGAGGTCGCCCTGCAGCGAGTAGTAGTCGCTCATCTCGCGCGAGCCGTCGGCGTTTACTACCGTGCAGCACTGTATCTTCTCTTTGCTCGAGTTGACGCTGTTGTTTGTCCAGCGCGACGGCACGTAGTTGACGTGCACGATGAGCAGACCGTTGCAGCCGTAGAGTTCCTTGTCCCAACCGGTGTTCTGGCGGTTCTCCATGAGGAAGTACTCATTGGTGTTCTTGAAGTTGTACATGATGAACGGGCGTCCGTAGTCGGATACCGACTTCATGTCCTTGACGGTAGCCGGAGATTCGAGTTCTATCGGCTCCACCCATCCTGCGTAGATGCGCTCGAAGGCAGTGTAGTTGCACGGCACGAAGCCGTTGCCGTTGTAAGAGCCCTGGTCCATAACGTCGAAGACGGTCATGCCGTAGCCGTTCTGACCTGCTGTGTCGTACATATCGGCGAAGCCGAGGCAGTGGGAGAACTCGTGGCAGATGGTGCCGATGCCGGCAGAGATGTAGTTTGAAGAGCCCTGAGTTGTGGGCTGCAACTCGTTGGCGCAGGCGTATGTGTTCACATTGCCGGTAGGATACTTGAGCACGCCGCAGGGCCAGTAGCGCAGCTGCGACTCATGGGGCCAGATGGTGCTGGCAGAACCGCCCGACGCCTGACCCAGACCGGCGTAGAGGAAGAACACCTGGTCGGCTTCGCCGTCGCCGTCCCAGTCGTAGTCGGCGAGGTTCACCTGGTCCTTGATGCCGTCGCATGCCTCCTGAATCATCTTATACACGTTCTCGTCCTTCTGATATGCTCCGTCGCGACCGTAGTAGCCGTAGTTCTGCGACATCGTAACGGGACCAACCACGTCGAAGTCGAGCTCGAACTGACCGTTAGACTGTGCGAGGAAGTAGTCGCGCACGCTGCCTACGTAGCCTTCTTCGGGGTCGCTGAAGTCCTTACCGTTGATGATCTGCTTGTAGTACTCGAGGTCGTGTCCGTCGGCGAACTTCTTGTTCTTGAAGTCGACGAGCACCACGAGGCCCTTCTTCACGCCCTTGTAAGTGATGTGGTCGCCGCCGAGTCCGCGCATCTTGTCGTCGGCACCCTTCAGCGAGTTGTTCACGCGTGCGAGGCGAGCGGCGCGTCCCTGCTCGGTCTTCGCACGGCGTGCGGCAGCGGCAGGCTTCTGCGCTTCGAGGTCGAACGCCTCGAACACGGCGTCGTCGGCAGTAGCACGATAAGCGGTTCCGTCGGCGCCTTCCCACCAACTCAGGTACTCGTCACCACGCAGCTCCACCGACACCTTTGCGCCGTTGGCAAGTGTGATAACCTTCTGCAGCTTCTTAGCCGGAACGGCGTTGGCTGCGGTGCCGAATGCGAAGAGCATTGACAGCATCAAGTAAAGTTTCTTCATTTTAGATATATTGATTGTTGTTTATTGCAATATGCGGAACACTATTCGCAGCAAAATTACTCAAATTGTTGCAAAATGACGAACACAGCGGTTTATTATTTCAATATTTGCTACATTTTTAACAATAAAAGGTAGCAAGAGGCTGACATTCATTTGATTATTGCTTTGCAGCAAACGACTAAACAAAAAAGACTCCCACAGATTTCGCAGATCAGCACAGATGCTTTTGGTTCGAAAGTTCTGTGTAAATCTGCGGAATCTGTGGGAGTAATTATTCCGTTATGTTTGGTTGGTGCACTTAGGGAGCACTTGAAGGGGTGCTTTCAGGGGGTGCACTTGTCTCAAGTGCACCAACCAAGCAGTTAGGAACTAATATTCTTTCAGTAGTTACTCTTTAGTTAGGTTGGTGCACTTGAGACAAGTGCACCCCCTGAAAGCACCCCCTGAAAGGCAGCCTAACTTCTGTGTTAATCTGCGGAATCTGTGGGAGATTGTTGATGACGGTTTGACTGTGGCGGAGGCCGGAGACCTCCGCTACGTTCAGTTGGTTACGGGTTATAGCGCACGAACGCCTCCATTGCCTCGTAGCAAGCCAAGCCCAGGCTGTGATACAGCTCGGCGGTAGCATGGTTGCGGTCTTCGGCGCGCTGCCAGAAGAGGCGCTCGTCGTTGCCGAGGAACGGTGCGCTCTCCATCTGCGAAGAGTGCTTGAGGATGCAGTTGCGCTTGCCGCGAAGCTCCTCCGGCGACATCGGCACACACATCTCGATGTTCTCGATTTCCCACTCAGCCCATGCGCCGCGATACATCCAGATGCGGCAGTTGTCGAGCCACTTGGCACCAGCCTCCTTCTCGAGGTCGATGGCAGCCATCACGGCGTCGGTACACTTGCGGTGGGTGCCGTGCGGGTCGGCGAGGTCGCCGGCGACGTATATCTGGTGAGGCTTAACCTGCTGGAGCAGTTCGCGAACGATCTTCACGTCAGCCTCGCCCATCGGCAGCTTCTCTATCTTGCCCGACTCGTAGAACGGAAGGTCGAGGAAGTGTACGTGGTCGAGCGGAATGCCGTTGTAGGTGCAGGCTGTGCGAGCCTCGCCACGACGGATAAGGCCCTTGATGGTGCGCACCTCCTTGGTATCCATATCGCTCGGACGCTTCTGCGCAAAGAACTCCTTGATGTCGCCGTACATCTTCTTTATCACCTCGTCCTTGCTGTCGCAGAAGAGCTGGTTGAAGCCGTTGACGAAGTGCATGAAGCGTGTTACCTCCTCGTCGCCAACAGCGATGTTGCCCGATGTCTCGTAGGCGATGTGCACGTCGTGGTTCTGCTGAACGAGTCGGCGGATGGTGCCACCCATAGAGATCACGTCGTCGTCGGGGTGCGGCGAGAATACGATGACACGCTTCTGTGCGGGCAGCGCACGCTCCGGACGGTTGGTGTCGTCGGCGTTCGGCTTGCCGCCAGGCCATCCGGTGATGGTATGCTGCAGGTCGTTAAATATCTTAATATTGCAGTTGTAAGCCGAACCGAAGAGGGCGAGCAGGTCTGAAAGGCCGTTCTCGTTATAGTCCTTGTTGGTGAGCTTGAGGATAGGCTTCTTCACGAGCTGGCAGAGCCAAACCACAGCGGCGCGTATCGTCTTGTCGGTCCACTCGCAGTTGGTGACGAGCCACGGATGAACGATACGTGTCAGCTTGCTGGCTGCAGCGAGGTCTATGACAAACTTGGCGTCGTTGTGTGTCTGCACGAACGAAGCAGGAACGGTGTCGGTGATGCCGCCCTCCACAATCTTCTGCACCACCTCCGACTTCTCTTCGCCCCATGCCGTGAGGAACATCTTGTGGGCAGAGAGCAGCGTGTGAACACCCATCGTGATAGAGCACGGCGGCACCTGGTCGAGTGTGCCGAAGCTGTTGCTCATCTCCTCGCGAGCGGTCTGGTCGATGAGGATGATACGACTCTGCGAAGCGAGACTTGAGCCAGGCTCGTTGGCTGCGATGTTACCCATACGACCAATGCCGAGCAGGGCGATGTCGATGCCGCCCTCAGCAGCGATGAGCTGTTCGTAGGCGCGGCAGTGCTCGAACACCTCGTCCTGAGCTATTGATCCGTCGGGGGTGTGTATATTCTCTGCCTTTACGTCTACATGGTCGAGGAAGCGATGGCGCAACTGGTTGATGGCGCTCTGTGCGCAGTTCTTGTCAAGCGGGAAATACTCGTAGGCGTTGAACACCACTACGTTGTCGAAGCTGAGTCCTGCCTTGTGGCGGCGGATAAGCTCCTCGTAGATAGGGTTCAGCGACAGACCTGTACCGAGGGCGAGCACGCACTTCTTGCCTGCAGCCTTGGCACGCTTGATTTCTGTCTCTACGGTGTCGGCGATAACCTTCGCGCCCTCCTCCACTTTCGGATAGATGTCGGTGAAGAGTTTCTCGCAACGTGTGATTTCAGAGCGTTCAACTGCCGTACGAGGGCGGTAGTATTGCTCCGGTACCTTATTCAATACAATCTGCGAACTTAAATTAAGTTTCATAATAGTGATTATTTAGTTGATAAGTTTACTATGGTCTGCATGCCGCAGCTGAAGCCCACTTCGACGGTTTCGGACCCATTACGAGTTCGAGTGTTCCGCCGCGGCGGATGTCGTTGAAGTCGACGTAAGAGTTCTTGAGAGTCTTGCCATTGAGGCGAGCGCTCTGCACGTAGATGTTCTTGTCGGAGTTGTTCTTTGCCACGACGGTGAAGGTCTTGCCTCCGCCCACATTCACGGTAGCCTTGTCGAAGAGCGGCGAACCGATAACGAAGCGACCGCCAACGGGGTCTACCTGGTAGAGACCTACCGACGAGAGGATGTACCAAGCCGACATCTGACCTACATCCTCGTTGCCAGAGAGTCCGTCGGGCTGGTCGAGATACATCTCGTTGAGCATCTTGCGCAGCATCGGAGCAGCCTTGTCGGGGCGTCCGGCGTAGTTATACATATATATAACATGGTGGCTCGGCTCGTTGCCGTGAGCATACTGACCAGTCATGCCCGACATATCAGGCGAAGCGTTGTCGCCAGCCCAGCCTTCAACGAAGAAGAGTGAGTCGAGCTTAGACATGAATGCCTTGTCGGAACCGAAGAGCTTGATGAGACCCTTCACGTCGTGAGGCACGAGGAAGGTGTACTGCCATGCGTTGCCCTCGGTGTAGTCGTTGGTGCGGTGCTCGGCGAAGAACGGGTTGAACGGCAGGCGGAACTTGCCGTCGGTGTCTACAGCGCGGAGGAAGCGAGTCTCCGGATCGTAGTATTTCTTGTAAGAGCGAGAGCGGTTGAAGAAATATTCGTAGTCGTCCTTCTTGCCCAACAGCTTAGCCACCTTAGCCACACCGTCATCGGCAGCGCAGTATTCGAGCGCCTTCGCTACGGTTTCGTTCTCGGGTTCGAGGTTCCAAGGAATGTATCCGTACTTCTTGAGCAGACCGAGCGAGCGTATGTCCTTCATCTGTGTAGCCTTCAGAGCCTCAAGCGCCAGCTCCTTATCCTCTACGAAGCCCTTCATGGTGAGGTCGGCGAGCACGATTGCGCCCGGATTGCCCACCATACAGTCGGTCTCTGAGCCCATGAGATGCCATACCGGCAGACGGCCCTGCTGCTTGTAGATGTTGAGGAAGGTCTGGGCGAAGTCGCGCTGCATCTCGGGGAAGGCAACCGTCATGAGCGGATGAGCCGCACGATATGTATCCCAAAGCGAGAGCGTGGTATAGTTGGTGAAGTCTGCCTTATGCACCTTGCCGTCGGCGCCGCGATACTCGCGATCTACGTCGTTGAACTTAGAGCAAGAGGTCATAAGATGATACATCGCTGTGTAGAAAACGCGCTTCTTTGTGCGGTCGTTGGTCTGTATCTCGATGCGGGCGAGTTCGCGGTTCCAAGCCTCATCGGCTGACTTAACGGCTGCGTCGAAGTCCCAACCTGCCAACTCTGCCTGCATGTTCAGCTTAGCCTTGTCGATGCTCACCGGCGAGAGCGCCACCTTCACGAGCAGCGGCTTGGTGTTGTTGGCTACAGACACAACGACGCGCTCCATCGAGTCGAGACGATGGACGGTGACGGGCTGCGAGAAGTCGATAGAGAAATAGATGCGGCGGTCGGCTGCCCAACCGTTTGAGCGGCGGAAACCGGTGAGGCGTGTAGCGCTCTCTTGCGTGAGCAGGCAGTCGTTGAGCTTATCCCAACCGATGCACTGCGAGAGGTCGAGAGCGAGCTGAGCCTTTGCGCCGTTCTTGAAGGTATAGCGATGGAAACCGCAACGTTCTGTGGCAGTAAGCTCCACAAGCACGTTAGGGTCGGTGAGCTGCACCGAGTAGTAGCCCGGATGCACCTTCTCTGCCTCGTGCTTGAAGCGTGTGGAAGTCTGCTTGAAGTCCTTCACTGGCAGGAATGCAACGTCGCCGAGGCAGCCGATGCCGGTGCCCGAGAGGTGCATGTGTCCGAAACCGATAAGCTCGTCGTCGTCATAGTAGTAGCCCGAGCACCAGTCCCAACCGCGTGTGGGCTCGGTAGGACCGAGCTGAACGAGTCCGAAAGGCACGTTGGCGCCCATGAACGTGTGGCCATGACCGCCGGTTCCGACATATTGATTTACGTATTGCGTGAGATTTTGAGTCGCGGCAACAGCGGCTGTAACACTAAAGCATACAGCAAGTAGCGCGACAGATAAGAGTCGTAATAGATAATTTGTTCTCATAAAATTAGTATTTAGCAATTGCAAAAATACTGATTTTTATGCTTGAATCGCTATTATTGACGGCATAAAATGAAGCTGTAACATACAAAAGATGTTAAATAGAAAAGGCGTGCGCAACTTAGTATATATATAATAGGTGTAGAAAAAAGCTATTTGCGTACTTTTGCAGCGGAATTAATAAACAAGATCATGAAGAAAAAAACACTTGCCATCGACACCCCTTTCCAGAAAAGCGATGCATACGGCGCATTGAGTATGCCTGTCTACCACACGCTTGCTTACGAGTTCGCTGACGCCGACGTGATGTCGGACGCTTTCTGCGGACGTATCGAGGAGCCCGACTACTCGCGTGTGATGAATCCTACAGTAAACTATCTCGAACTCAAGATAAAGGCGCTGACCGGTGCCGACCGTGTGACGGCGATGTCGTCGGGCATGGCGGCTATATCGGGCGCACTCATCTCGCTCGTGGAGCAGGGCAAGAACGTGGTGTCGTCAAGACACATGTTCGGCAACACCTACTCGCTGCTGACAAAGACGCTGCCGCGATTCGGCGTGACGACGCATCTGTGCGACCTGACGAATCTCGACGAGGTGCGAAGTGCCGTTGATGCCGACACCTGCTGCATCTTCCTCGAAATAATCACCAATCCGCAGCTTGAGGTGGCTGACCTCGCGGCGCTGGCTGAGATTGCGCACGAACATAACATTCCGCTCGTGGCTGACACCACGGCTATTCCGTTCACCGAGTTCAACGCTCACGAACTTGGCGTGGACATCGAGGTGGTTTCTACCACTAAGTATCTCTCTGGCGGCGCCACTTCGCTCGGCGGCATCGTCATCGACTACGGCGGATTCCCCGAGTTTGCTCACCGCCTGCACGACGAGATGCTGTTCAACCTCGGCGCTTACATGACGCCGCACGTGGCTTACATGCAGAACCTCGGACTGGAGAATCTGAACGCACGCTACTCCATGCAGGTGCGCAACACGGAGTATCTGGTGAACGCGCTGCGCGGGTTGGAGCAGATCAAGAGCGTCAACTACGTCGGTTTGCCCGACAATCCGTACCATGCTTTGGCGCAACGTCAGTTTGGCAAGACTGCGGGCTGCATGTTCACTATCGACCTGGAGTCGAAGGAGGCTTGCTTCCGCTTCATCAACAAACTGAAGCTGGTGCGCCGCGCCACGAATCTATTCGACAACCGCACACTCGCCATCCATCCTGCCAGCACCATCTTCGGTCCGTTCACTGACGAGCAGCGCGCAGCGATGGACGTGCTCGACACGACGATACGCATCTCTGTGGGTCTGGAGGACATGGACGACATCGTGGAGGACTTCCGTCAGGCTTTGTAATCAGGGGGTGCACTTGTCTCAAGTGCACCAACCAAACAGAACAAGTATTGTAATCAGGGGGTGCACTTGTCTCCGCTCGGCTTTGCCGCTTGCCAGAGCAAGAAGTGCACCAACCGAGCAGAACAAGTATTGTAATCAGGGGGTGCACTTGTCTCAA
>NZ_JAHQUY010000040.1 GCF_019052365.1 Leyella stercorea | reverse complement strand
ATAAGTCATTAATTTCGGATTACAGTTTGAACATGTGTTCTTACCAGAGTGTACTGTGGAAGGAGAAGAAGATAGGAATCCTCTATATGTAGCAATCACACGTTCATATAGAGCTTTGTATATCATGCATTCTGGCAACTTGTCGAGTTTGTTTGATGCTGTGCCAAAAGATGTGTATGACACAACGCTGTCAAGTGGTACAAAATTGCAACTTTAAAAGAAACGCTTATGAAACTTTTCATCCCAACATGTACGTTGAATTTCAATAATATCTTCAGCACAGAATCCATATCTCCTAAAGCACACTATGCAACCAGAGGCTTTGGAAATAGAAGATATTATTCTGTTGAGGCAAATAGCCTTGATCTGGCTGTTACTTTGTACTCAAAATACCCAGTATTTCAAGTTGACGATGCCGACTTGGAAAACTATCCTATGGTTATAGAAATAGATACCGATGATTATGAGCCGAATAATTTTAACCTTTCTGGCTCTAATAATGGAATCGAAACTTATACTTGCGCAAGCACGATTTATCTAAATCCATTCCATTGCTTCATCTATTTCGATAGTTATGAGGCACGACAAGGAGTTTTGACAAAAGCAGAGCAAAGCCTTGAGAACAAGTTTTCCAAACTTTATTCTCCTAATCTCAAAATATGGAAACATGAAGTGAAAGGAACTTGGAGTAAGGTCCGGGATTTGTTCGCGAAAACAGAGCAAACAGAGTTTTTGTGGAATGCAACTTATGCACCAACTAAAGCAATTACTTGTTCTGACAATATAGACGATGCATACATTGATCGACTTAAGGGATTTTTGTATTGTTATTTGATTGGTGCTAATTTATCAGTTAGCAAAGAAATTGGTGAACTTAAAGCTATTGCAAAAGTTTTAAGAAACACTTTGTCTGCCGTTATCAATTCTCCAGAACATCGTCCTACAGAGAAACAAGATGACATTTTGGTAGAAAACATCAAGCGTTTTAATGCTATTTTTAAAGAGAAAGACGAAACGGCAAAACAGAATAAAGAGAAAATCGTATATTTTTTGAAGCAGAACCCTTTGGGTATTAGTATTGAAGAATCAGTACGCTTTTTGAAGTATTGCAACGTCTATAATGATTTTTGTAATAAGTTACATCTGTCTCCCATCTATGATGCAAATGATTTATGGACAAGTGTAGAACATGTAACGCAAGATGCTTATACAATGGCTCTCAACAAACTTAACAGAGCAGTTTTGCAAGTAGAGGCAAGCGAACTTTCTAAGAAAGAAAAGAAGCATTTGGCAAACTTGATTCAAGTTGACGCAAACAAGCACATTCATATAGTTGACCCTTCTTTTACGCACGAGTTTTACGAAAAACTTGTGCAGTCTTTATTATACTTGGAATACAAGAAAATTATGAAAGAAAATGGCGTGGAAGAACCACTTGCCATTGCATTTAATGGTGGAAACATCTTACAGCAAATCATGGGTGAGAACTGGAAAAACTCTCCTATCCGTGTTTATGTCAATTCTTTATTGAGTCATTTCCAAGACAACACAGGTTTTGATTTGTTTTCTATAGAAAATGATGTTCCGATTTCCTTTGCTGCATTTTGCCAAAAAGGTGATAATATAGACCGACTAAAAGATTATTTGGTTCAGAATGGTATTGGCAACTATAAGCTTGCCTTTGGACTATATGGAGCAACACGAGGTTTTGCCTCTTTGCCCAAGACATTTACCTCTGCACTAATAAATGGTGTAAAAGACTATTATAAAGAAGTTTGGCTCACTATATATGAGTACCTGTTTGACATTAAAATAAACAATGCGATTTTCCAAGAATCGTCAACAACTTTGCGTCAAAGTTCTATTGGTTCTAAGGTTATTCAGAATATCATAGAAGTAGAGACTGCAACATCTAAACAAGCAAAGATTATAAGTGCTGTGGAAGAAACAGCACGATTGGAGGATGCTGTTCAAAGTCCAAGGGCGTTTATGTTCATTGCTGATGATATTCTCGGAAAGCGAAGCAATGCTTATAAAGCATTGAAAGAAGCAAACTTTGAGAATGATTCAAACCTTTATCATCCTACAGAGTTTAGAAGTAAGATAATGGCTATAGTTGGACCTAAACTCCCGAAAGGAAAAGGTGGTCAAGAAACTATTGCAAAAATAGACAGAATCATCGAGTTGGAAGCAAAGAGACAAGATCCTAAAGCGTTTCTCTATATACTAAATAACTTTTTGAAGCCAAGTGATGCTGCTTACAAGAAAATAGTGAAACTATTACAGCAGGATTCTTTCCATCAAGAAATTAGTAAAGCCTCCAAAATGAAATCAGAAGACAATGAATATGGTCTCCCGAAACTGAAATGTTTTGAAAATTTGCCTTCTAATGTGGTAAGACGATTAGGACAAAATTGGCAATTTACAGGACAATCTTATCCGACAGACATAAAAGAACATATCCGTTATTTCATCAATTTATGCAACAAAGAAGGACGTGGTGAATCCGCGAAGCCTACCTCTTTAACCAGAGTGTTTGTCGATAATATTGGCAAAGTTGTAGAAGCAGAACTTAAAGAATACTATAATGTTCGATAAAATTAATATTATTACAGATATAGGAAACAACGTTGAGGCAACTGCCCCTATAATCATTTCGGCAAGTCGCTCTACTGATATACCTGCCTTTTATGCCAAGTGGTTTTTCAACCGCTTGGCAAAAGGGTATTGTGTTTGGTACAACCCTTTCAACAAGAAGCCTATGTATATTTCTTTCAAAAAAGTAAAGGCTATTGTTTTTTGGACGAAAAATCCCAAGCCAATCCTACCATATCTGAAAGAGTTGGATGAGCGTGGCATTCATTATTACTTCCAAGTAACATTAAATGATTATGTGAAAGAAGGATTCGAACCTAATGTTCCATCTGTAGAGCAACGAGTCGAAACGTTCAAACAGCTATCCGAGATGATAGGAAAAGAAAAAGTTATTTGGCGTTTTGACCCTCTCATCCTAACTCCAGAAATAACTCCAAGAGTCCTCTTGTCTAGAATATGGAAGGTTGGCAATATGCTAAATGGATATACCGACAAACTCGTTTTTAGCTTCGTCGATGTGTTGGCATATCGTAAAGTGCAAAATAATCTGATAAAGGAAACCAAATGCTTTACAAAAGAGAATGTTGGCTTATCAGAAATGAGTCAACAACAACGAACGGAAATAGTTGAGGGATTGGTTAAACTGCGTGACATTTGGAAAGAACAAGGGTGGAATCTTTCTCTTGCAACTTGTGCCGAAAACATAGATTTGGATCAATATGGCATAGAGCATAATCGTTGCATTGACGGTGAGTTAATGAAGGAGCTATTTGCAGATGATGAAGACTTTGTCTACTATCTAAATACTGGTTATCTGCCAGAAAGAGATATGTTTGGACAATTATCTAAGCCACACAAAATCAAAGATGCCAAAGGTATGAAAGACAAAGGGCAAAGAAAGGTATGTGGCTGCATGATTAGCAAAGATATCGGTATGTATAATACTTGCAAGCATTTTTGTGTGTATTGTTATGCCAATACAAGCAAAAAATATGTATTAGAAAACAGCAAATTGCATTCTGATAAAAGTGAAAGTCTATTATAACTATCGTTATGAAAGTATGATGATTTGAAACCAATGGAAATAGATGCATCTACATTTCATTGATTAAAAAGCATAAGAACTTGCTTTGTCTAATTTCAAACAAAGCAAGTTCTTATACTCATTATTTTAACTTATAGTGAGAAGCCTCTTGGCTTTTTTCTTAGAATCGCGCCCAATCCCACCTTTTGTGTTCCGTCCCAATTTGTAAGTTGGTCAGCACAGCCATTGGAGCCACCAAGTGAAACGTATGTGTCTGCACTGCATGACATATAGTCAACAAAAGCGAGAAAGTTGTCAATGGCGTTGTCTGTGAATTGAACTTCATTCGTGGCGAATAGTTTTGTCCAATTAGTGACACATTCTTGCTTGAAGTCTGTAAAACCTTTCCACGACATACCAGATAAGAAACTTTTTGCTGCCGATTCTATACTGGCTTTAGAGTCCAATCCAATATTATACTTTACAGCAGATGCCATAATGCCATAGTATATTAAAGCCGATTCTTTCTCGTTGAAATTGACTCTATCTGTTTTTGCAAAGGATGATAAAGCTTCATGTCCCTCATGGATGAACTTGTCAAGCACTCCTATGTATCTATTTTGCCGAGCCATGCTTTCACGTTTAGCTTCGGCTTCTTGCCGAGCCTTTTCTTTTGCACCTTCCTCCTTTCGTGCTTCCACTCGTCTCCATGCATCAGTCATTTCTGGCTCTTGCCAAATGGCATTCCAACGAGCCTTCAAATCATTGTACATTTCCATAAGTGTGGTATTATAACTTTTGGCACTGGCGAGTTCTTCCTTCGCATAGACAAGTTGAGTAGTCACTCGCTCCACAGCCTTCTCGTCAAGTTGAGAGATGCGTTGTTTGACTTTGTTGTTTTCAGTCTTTAGCGCATCATTCTCGACACGAAGCGACTTGTTCTCCTCTATCTGCTTATTGAGGTTCTGCATATAGTAAGTGTATGTCTTGTTGACAGACTTGCGTACACCTTCATTCTGCTTGTCACGTTCTGCATTAATGGCTGCTACAAGAGCCTTGATTGCAGCGTAGATATTAGCCACACGCTCCTCACGCCACGCCTTTTGTCCTATAAGTGCAGGAATAGGAATGGCAAGTTCTTTCTTTACAGCATTCATTGCTTCTTGAACTGGAGCCTTGATGTTGAGAAAAGGAATGGTCAACTCCTTCTTGTCGATCAGGGCAAGTACAGCATACTTCTCCACTTTGTCAAGAGCGACTTTCGCCTGACGTTCAGCTTCAAGCACCACCTTGTTCTTATGCTTGCGTCCTCGCTTCTCTTCCTCTGAAAGTTCATAATAGGAGAAGCCTCTTGCCAAGCCATACTTATGCCCTACCTTGTTGTAATAGTCAGTATGCAGTTGGGAAAGGTATTGTGATTTGTCCTTTGCTCGCTCTCCCCACACTTTGGCATAAGAGACCTTTTCAACAACACCCTTTGCCGCTTCCGATTTTGTGTAGTTGTCACGTTCTTCTTTTGGAAGTGCTCTCCATTCCTTGGTAGAGAGAACCTTTTCTGGATTATCCTTGTGAATGTACTTGCTTCCGATGCGCCCACGTTTCTTTACTTGTTCAACAGGCACGGTCTGCACATGGGCATGGATGCTTGTCTCGTCACAATGCACATCAAAGCCGATGACATTCTCTTCTCCCCATTTCTCACATGCAAAGCGGTAGGTGTCCAATGCCCAGTCATAGATGCCTTTTTGCAATACAACCTTGCTGTGGTCAGCATTTGGATCTGACGTGTTGAGTTTCTGTTCACCAAAGGCAAGCCTGTTAAGCACATCATGGTCACCACTGAAGATGATGCCGACAGTGCAGTTCGGACTGTTCCTTGAAACTTGGTCGGGACGCTTGGCATCCATATACGGCTTGAAGCCAAGTTCATCAAGTCGATGCTGCAAGCGTTCATGCAACGGCACCGACTGGGAACCAAGAGGCACTATCTTTCCACCCTTGACTATCTCAAAGTTGAGTCTCTTGCGTGAGTAGTTATAATGGTTGTTCTTATCTATGTCTGCGTTTTTTAGTTGGTAACGCTTCTCGTCCCAACCTCTGCGTTCCGCCTCGTTGCCCACTTGGGACGAGAACGATTTCTTGTCTGTGCCTACATGGATGGCGGCACGTGGTATGTTTCTTTCCATAAGAATCTTGTTTGAGTTTGTAACGTAGTTCTTGTATAATTGGAGACAGGTCTCGGGCGGAGCCTGAGCATAACAGAAGGACTTTTTAAGTGAACAGCGTCAGCAGGTGAATCTAAAAGTCCCTATTATGTTTAGGACTTTTTTGAAAGTCCGTCACGCAAGCGTGCTCGCAGATCCTTACCCACTCTGCTATGACTCTTCCACCAACACCAACCCAAGACAGTCTATCAGATGTTGGAGTGGCGGATGTTGCTTTATCAGCCTTTGTAGCGCCATCTGCGGTGTTTCCGTCATCAGCAGGAAGTCTGCAATGTCAAGACCTTTGGTCTTTTGTTCATCGGTGGCATTGTCTTCCAAGATGTTGCTTATGACAACCCTTTTGCAAACAGATTGCAGCAATGGAATTTTTGATTTCCATTTGTCCGTTGCTCCAAGGTCAGGGAATAGAATGATGTCCCGACCTCCCAATACCTTGACAGCGATTTGGTTGAGACAGCCATGCATACCTCCAGTTGCCAGCCAGATGAAATTGGGGATGAAATGTGATGCGATTATGGCAGTTTTTTCGCTCTCGACAATAGCGACCGACATTGTGGGATGCTGTGCCAGCAAATGCTCACCAAAGAAACATTGGCACAAGTTGAAATCTGGAAGATGAAGAAAAGCATGCGCCCATCCAACATAAGAACGTGGCTCTTTCACACGATGTCCGTCTTTGGAATTATATAGCATGACCTTGCCAGTCCTCACCTTATCATCCTTGTCAACTTGCCAATAAATGGTTGAGCCTCCCCACTTATAGGATGTTCCGACATGATACATCTTCATCAGCCTTTCTGTCTCTTGTTCACCAAAGACCTTGGAAAGGTACTGGTATAACGGATTGATTCCGTAATGAGACAAGGAACGCTCCATAATAGCGTTGGCGATATAGGAAATAGGCTTTTCTACGACTTTCTGTTGGATATTCCTTCTTGTCGGATATGGCAATTTGTCCTTAGATAGAAAGTCTGGATGCTCACGGAAATAGTCTTTAGGAGTATAGTGATACCCACAACTATGCTCATGGTCGCATTTGCCTACATTGTCAGGGAAGGACACTTCCCCCTCATCATCTATGTATCTTGTGAAACAACGCTTGCGCTCACAATTCGGGCATGTGTAACGATTACCCGATCTGTATTTCTCCAAGTGAAATCTATACTCGTTCATCATCGTAACTGAAATGAATTATTGGTGAATTTCAGCTTTCAGTTCTTTCATGTTTTCAGTTACGCACTTGTCAACTGAAAAACTGAAACAAATGAATACTGAAAACAGGTTGGTTTATGTTTCAGTTGCCTGTCCTGTTTCGAACTTTACTTTTTCGTAAAATCCTTTCTTTGACTTTGTGATTAGTCCAGACTTCATAAGCTCCTTTATATAGTTCATCACAGTACGGTCTGTAACACGCAGATTCTCCATTCCTGTTTTTATGGCTGTTTTTGTGTCAAAGCTGTCTTCCAACAGATACAGCAACTCCTTGGACATAGAATCACAGGTATCTTCAGCAACAAAGGCTCGGCAGCGTTGATAGCAATTCTCACAGTATTCATTGAGTCGTAATGCTCCTTCTATGGAATCCACATCAATACTTTGCAGATGGCTCTCGCCACAGGCGTATCTTAGAGCTTGGAGCAATAAGGCAATGCGTGCGACGTGGGTATTGTGCTTCATCACCCTCGTTTCAACATCTTCATCGTCCTCTATGGCATTGATGGCATCCACATTTCTGTTCCACCAACCAAAGAAAAGGGAATGTGCGTCCTTGTCCATATAAAGGATATTTGGACAACATTCATTTGTGTCATTACACCTTGCATAGTCAAGTCCAAAGATTTTCCCGATGATGTCAGCCCATTTTCTTGAAGCCTCGCTCTGGCGCACATGGCTGTCTTCCTCATCCAGCCAGTGTGGAACTTTCTTGGATTTGGGATATACAACCAGAATACGGTCAAGAAAACCTGTATCCATGAATTTGGAAGCCATCAGTTCCTTCATTCGTTTGGTCTGTGTTGTACCGATGATGTTGACACATGGCTCTTCTACACGTTGTGGGCGGTCATTCTTGACACGGGTGTTCTCCAAGTGGCATCCGCTCCAGATGGAAAGTAGGCGTTCAAGCATGGGATTTTTCCCATACCTGTCTGTATTGGCAAGCAGTCCGAGAATCTCATCATAGTTGATGGCTATGCCACGCAAGTTGTTGTAATGCTCCAATACCAGAGCCTCCAATGTAAAGTCATCCAATGTGACCCTTTTCAGAATAGGCTTCTTCATGTCCTTGCTTCCGCTTTCCTTTGTTGCACATGCTGCCTCATATAGGTCAAGTTCATGGCAAAACTTGTCAAACAGCTTGCGTTCATACTCCCGAATTGGCTTGTATGCAAGCTGTAATGGTGGAGTTTTGCCCATGCCAGGTCTGCCAACCAATATGATATAAAGGGCGGCATTCGTGTCCCAATCCTGCTTAACGTGAATACGATAGGTATTGCCAAGAGCCGCTGATGCTGCCGACAGCATAGACATGGCGACATAATCCACCTTGAAATTGCCGTGCACCACCATGTCTATGATGATGGACTGCATTTTTTGTGGAAACACCTCAAGAGGGAAGCCTGAGTCCGCTAAAGACTCGGCTTCCATGTTGATTTTGTTGCAGAGTTCAAGCGCATCCATACGATTACCAGTTTAAGGGTTTCGGCTTGCGCTTGTTTCCTGCAAGAATGGCTGCATTCTCCTCCTCAGCTGTAAGAGGTACTGGATTCTTGCGGTTAGTCTCCAGCCACTTGTCAAGTTCATCTTGATAAAGGCAGTAACGTTTGCCTGGCTTGGTGGCAGGAATGCTGCCGTTGCCAAGTTTCATGTAGAGAGTTGCCATCGGCATCTTTAGATATGCCGATGCTTCCTCCACACTCATAGGTATGTGCGTGTTCGCCTTGTGTGGCTTGTTCTGTGATTGCAGACTGATGATCATCTGCTTCATGCCCACCACTTCGTCCCGAAGCTGGGCAACGACCATTGGAAGGTCGTTGAAAGTTAATTCCTTATTCATTCTGATACTTTGTTAATAACTGGTGCAAAGGAACAGAATGATGCTTCCGTTACTGAGGTTCGTGACAGTCATTTGTCATTCACGAAGGATTAACTCTAACAATAGGGATTATTCGGGAATTTTCTCCGTCACATCATGGAAATCGTATCCACCATTGTCTGGCTCATCAATCGGAATGACATCATTGGAGCATGGTGCTTTCAGGTTCTTCAATGTGCTGTAGTCCAAGCCTTCAAAAGGTTTGGGAAACAAAGCCTTGATAAAGGCTATTCGCATTGCCATTGTGTAATCACGCTTACCCAAACGTTCTGAGATATTCCAGACAAAGTGTCTGAGTGGGATATTCTTAACCGTCTCCTTGAAACGGCTTATTGCTGTCGGGGTATAGTTGGTGTCGTTGCTCCATTCCGTGATAGCCTCAATTACCTTGTACAAATCTTCCTCATAAAGGAAACGTGACATGGTACGATGCACATAGTCAAGTACGGCTCTCGTTCGTTTTTCCTTTATCTCCTGTGCTTCTTTTTCTTGTGCCTCTACACACTTGGCATAGTCCTCATGACTGTATTGTGCTGACTCTCTTTGTGGTAATGTTTGCATTGGCTGTTCTTGTTCTGTTGCTGGCTCTGCTTCTACAACGTTTTTCTTTGTCTTGCTGTTGCTACCAATGGTCATCAGTTCATAGGGATAATTCACCATGGAAATGAATATCGCCCAAAGCAGGATGTTGCTCCCTACAAAGATGATTGACTCGACAAACAGACTTTGGTGAAAGTCATTGCCTACATACATAGCCACGACAAGAGAGATGGCGAGAATTGCCGTACCAACAAAAGCGTAGATGGTACAATCTGAAGTTGTCTTGTTTTCTATCATTATTGTATTCGTTTTATTGTTATTCGTTCAAAAACTTCCACAAAGTTAGATGCAGAAGCATGTAAAAACCGCATTTACGTTCTCTGGCACTCTTTCTTTTACGCTTTATTAGCGTTCTAATATGATATCATACTCTGAATCATACTTTAAAACTGCTCGTTAGTGCCAGTTGCCGCTAATTGCTGACTACAAAGGTAAGGATGAAGAAAAGGGATATTTGCAGTTCCTCCTCAATATCAACAGAAATTGGAATGTATTTGTCGAATTGGTTCTATCCACGACAGCAAATAGAACCAACAAAACGAGAAAAGGACTATTGGAACACTATCATTCCAACAGTCCTTTTCTGCGTGTTATTGTCAAATGGTTACTTCTTCAAGGTGATACAGCCAACCGAAGCACGTTTCTGAGCATCGGAAATCTTGGCATACACCTCTGTAGTTGCCACATTCTTGTGACCGAGATAACGCTGCACTACGGCAATACTTGTTCCTGCGTCCAACTGGAGACAGGCAAAGCTGTGGCGTGAGCAATGATAGGAGATATGCTTGGTAATCCCTGCATCTTTCAGCCAATTTTTCAGCGGTGCCTGTGTCATGGAGTCTTTGAAATCAGGGAACACCTTACCTCGTTTATCTGGTGAATAGCCTATCAGTTCCAAGGCTTCCTCACTGATTGGGTTATGCACGATGTCTTTTGTCTTCTGCATTCGTGTGGTGACATACATCACACCATCGCTGCCGTATGGCTGTATTTCCTCCCAAGTGAGTTTCTTAATGTCGCTCTTTCTCAAAGCCGTTAGGCAAGAGAACAGAAACGCACGTTTCAAGGCAGGGGCGGAGCAAGGTGTGGATGCCAAGCGGATAACCTCGTCTTGTGAAAGATGCTCCTTGTCAGTCGGGATTGTCTCGATACGCTCCAAGAAACCGTTCGGGTTCTCCTTTATCTTGCGGTCACGATAGGCAGTGTGGATTGAAGCACGGAAAGTTGACCAGTAGTTGGCTGCCGAGTTGATATGTAGCTTTCTGTTCTTATGCAGTCCCTGTGGTGCTGTCAACAGATACTCACGAAATCTGTTGCACAAGTCCACGTTTATCTCACCGAAGGTACACTTGCCTTGCGTGAAGGAACGAAAGTGCATATAGACGTGCTGCCACTTGGAATTCTTCTTGTCCGCCAGTTTCTTGAAGTAGGCAAGGAAATCTCCCTTCATCTTCTCCTTGTCGAAGAAGTCGTAACGCTCGTTGACGATAGCCTCGAAGCGACGGCAGCGTATCGCCTCGGCTCTTGCCGTAAGGTTGAGGTTGTACTTCTGTTCCATCTGGTTCTTCGGTTTGGCATAGATGTAGATGCCAAGCGACTCATGGCGAATGACTTTCATCGTGCTCTCGTCACGATAGCCTGGATAATAGTCAAGATAATAGGACAGCATGTGTCCGTCCTTGATTTTGCGTGTACGCAATGATACGGTCTTGCAAATGTTGCTCATAACTGATATGTATTATTGATGATTATCCGTGGTGAAGTGTCTCTTCACAGCTGCAAAATAACGGAATGAAATCTCCGTGACTCCAATTATTTGCAGTCATTGATGGATAATGCTGAAATCATTTGAAATCACAGTCCTTTTGCTGCTCTTTCTGCCATTGCTCGCTCCACATCCACCTTCAAAAGCAGATTCTTTACACCCACTTTTACCTTACTAATATGGTGAACTCTCACGATATGGCAGATATTGGCACTTGTCAGACCATACAACTGTTGCACTTGTTCAGTGGTATAATAGTTGTCATCGCTCATAAGGTCAGTCCTGCGCAGTCCTTCAAGATGTTCCTTGGAATAATAGGTGCGACCATACTCACGTTTGGTCGGTATCTTATGGCGGTAGGTGTATGCCCTAAGTGCTGACTTGCTCATGCTGAAAGCTTCCTCTACATCATCAGCCGTCACCCATTCCGTTATGCTGTTGAGGTCAATGGCAGTACCGAAGAACTCATCAATATGCCGTTTGCTGTAATAGTTCTTGCCAGCGATACGACACATCGGTATCTGGTTGCGCTTGGCGGAGGTGTAGAGCCAAGACTTCTTGACCTTATAAATGGACATCACTTCCTCGCCCGAATAATAGTCAAGCACCTCATTCTCCTCTTTCCCTTTTGTCGGTTCCTTGTTTTGTGTTGGCTTTTCTGTTTTTGCCTTTTTACAGAGCTTGCTCTTGCTGGCAGGAACCACACGCTTGTAGGGATTACCCTCAAACATCTTCTCTATATCAGCCTTTCTTACGAATGCCATTCTGCTGCTCAATCTTGATGCCTTCAACTTGCCGTTAGCCACAAGTTTGTAGATATACTGTCGGGTGCATCCCATCAGCAAAGCTGCCTTTGAGAATGTAAGATACTCCTGATGTTGCAGATCCATGATTGGCTCAATACCGTTAATCAAGTCCTGCTGTCTTTTCTTCCTAAGACGTTTTGCCTCTGCCTGACATTCCTCGGAACAGTATTTCTGCATACCGCTTCTTGGCACGAATGTCTTGCCACAAAATTCACATTTTCTTGTCGGTCTCATACTCTTTGATATTGCTATGTTCTACATACTTTGAGTATTCCACCGATGTAGTAAACGGAAGTGAACCATTGACAACCTTTGTCAACCCAGTCCACGATATAACGCTTTTTGCCTATCAGCTTCAAATCTGTCCTCCATCGTAACCACTCGTAAACCCTTGTCAACTACGTTCACGATATGACAAAATAAAAGCTCCGCAAATTCTCCACGGTAGAAATAATATGAGTATTTACAACCGATTATTACTCAATATTTTATAGATAATAAGTCAGAAATATGGTTGTTATTTTTAATTGCACATTCTAAAAGGTGAAGATTTAACGCTTTTATTGATTATTAACTCAAAAAGGACATCAACTTGGGTCGTTTCTTCTCTTTTCCTTGCTATTCGTTTCCGATATTCCACTTTTGTTTTGGTCTATCTCATATGTACTGCAAAGGTATTGATTTTTGTTTGATATTGCTCCTTGCTTGCTCCTTGTCGTAGATTAATTTTCACACAGGAATTTTTGTTCTCTTTCTATAGGGGCTTGAAACAATCCATTTATTGGAAACAATTAAAGACGGAGCTGGTTTGCCCCAGTGCTTTTTAAGAAACAGGGCAATTATTTTATCTCCACAAAGGCTCTTGTTCCCAATTATGAGGAAAGCCTAATAAACGAGTTCTTACTGATGGGTATTTCGATAAAAGCTGCTTGAAATCTGCAACAAAAGTGTTGCCCATAGAAATGGAGTTAAGCCAATACACCACATAGCAGAGTTGCGGATAAAGTGTTTGTTCACGGAACGAGAAATCCGTAATCCATGTGTTTGGCATACGCATAGGCATCATTGGCTTGACAGGAAAGACCCGATTTGACAGTCTTGAATGATGGGCGCAGCAATTACGAAGTACGGGTCTGGGTACGGATTAAAAGGCTAAGTGATTATTTTCAGTCATTTAGCCTTTTTAATTATCTAATTTTTCCCCACATTTTCCCCACAGCTGTCTATTTATATATTTTTATATATTTTAGAAACATATTTTTCCGTAAAGTTATGTACCTTTGTCGGCAAATAAAGATATTCTCGTCAAACAAATATAAATAATATAAACATGGAAAAAAACAGAAAAAAACAAATCGTAGTTTTGAGTATAGCTTTAGTTTGCATTTTCATCTTGGTATTTTCATTGTTCCATAAATCAGCGACAAAAGATAGCGCAAATCCTCCTTTAACAAATGTTTTGACTGATAGCATTTCTCAAATTGTCTCAGCTTGTCCTGGCGAAATTGGTGTGGCGGTTATTGTTAATAACAGAGATACGGTTAAGGTCAATAATAAGAGTGTTTATCCTATGATGAGTGTGTTTAAGGTTCATCAGGCATTAGCTCTTTGTAATGACTTTGACAATAAAGGAATTTCACTTGATACCTTAGTAAATATAAATAGGGATAAACTTGACCCAAAGACTTGGAGTCCTATGCTGAAAGATTATTCAGGGCCAGTCATATCATTGACAGTGAGAGATTTGCTGCGTTATACTCTTACTCAGAGTGACAACAATGCAAGCAACCTTATGTTTAAGGATATGGTTAATGTCGCTCAAACAGATAGTTTTATAGCCACACTCATTCCTCGTTCAAGTTTTCAGATAGCTTATACGGAAGAGGAAATGTCGGCTGACCATAACAAGGCTTACTCTAACTATACATCTCCTCTTGGTGCTGCAATGTTGATGAATCGTTTGTTTACTGAAGGTCTTATCGATGATGAGAAACAAAGTTTCATTAAGAATACGTTAAAAGAATGCAAAACAGGTGTAGATAGGATAGCAGCTCCACTTCTTGATAAAGAAGGGGTTGTTATAGCGCATAAGACAGGTTCAGGTGATGTTAATGAAAATGGTGTTCTTGCAGCTCACAATGATGTTGCCTATATATGTCTGCCTAATAATATCAGTTATACCTTAGCGGTATTTGTTAAGGATTTCAAGGGAAATGAATCACAAGCGTCACAATATGTTGCGCATATATCAGCTGTAGTATATTCTTTATTAATGCAAACTTCAGTAAAATCTTAAACTGCACTTGCTTTGATAATTAATGATAAACAATCTAAAAGCACTCTAATCGTTATCGGAGTGCTTTTAGATTACTAATCAAATTGCTTCTATTATAATTTGAATCCTCTACTTTTTCTTTCTTCCTGTTGCGGCACTCTTGCTCCATATCTAAGCCTGTGCCATTGCTCCCTGAACCAGTCGGCAATCGGCTTCCTGTTTATTGTCAGGTTCAGCCTGCTTTCATCGTCAGGGTCATTTTCCACCCTTAAAATATCATCCTTTATATCAAAGTTCCGCCTGTGTTGCTCGGAATAGATTTTACCGCTACATTTCAGGGCTTCTTTTTTGACTATAAGACTTTCAGTCATTTCTTTAGAGAATCCCAGCATGGCACAAAACTTTTCCATGCGCAGCATTTCCCTGAACATCGGAAACCACCTGAAAGCCTTGTCTATGATTCTGGCGAGCCGTGACAGTTCTTTTTCTTTCATGTCAAGTTCCTGCCTGTGCATTTCTCTGAGATTGTGGATTTGCGTATCATGCTGTTTCTGCATCTGCTGTACTTGGCTCTGCAATTTTTCAATATTGGTGTTCCGTTTTGAAACCTCGTCTTGCAGTTTTTCGTTGGCACGTTCCAGTTCTTTCAGTTTTCCACTCCCGAAAAGAGAAGCAACTCCACTAGTTATGGCTGTCGCTGCCGTGGTGGCTGTCTTCTTTAACTTGTCAGTGCGTATTTCTGATTTCACCTGTTTCAGTTCCTGCTCGGCAAGATTTATCTGTTCTTCTTTGTGCCGTTTGGCTGCATCCATGCGTTGCAGTTCAGCTTTCTGCTTCTCAATGATAAAGTCGTTCCGTTCCAGATGCTCCTTACCAGTGACAGCCTTTGACTGCCCGCGTTCCATCAGCAGGATGTCGGATGCAAGGGTCTGCATCTGCATCATGTCATCGTCATTGAGCTTTCGGCTCTTTCCTGTTTCGTGGTTCATCCAGTCGAAAACGATATGGGCATGATAGTTCGGCTTGAACCATCTGTCCCCGACTTTGAAGCTTTCCCTGTCTTCCGCTTCCGGCTGACCGTTCAGCCAATGCCCTTCATCCTTGTGCAGGAAGATTTGCAGCGGTGTGATTCCCCAGCGTCTTTGACACTCCTCACCGAATTTACGCACGTCTGCCAGTGTGGTGTCCGACCTGACAAGCAGCACTCCTTCACGTATGGGGGAGCATCCCGCAATCTTGACTATTTTACCGTTCTTGCCTTTGCGTTCACGCTCCTTTTCCTGCATGGCACGTCCGGTCTTTTCCTTTACCATCTGTCTGATATTGTCATAATGCATCCGCAAATCCGGACTGCCGAAGTCGGGATTTATCCACTGTTCGTTATCGGTGGATAGTTCAGGAACGACATAGATTCTGGACTCTCCGATGTGGCGCATGTATTCGGCAGTCCTCCTGTTGTGAGCCTCGCTCGATGCGATGTTGCAGGGCTTGATATGTATGCTTGATTTTGTTGCCATAGATACTTGTTTTTTGGTTTGTACTTTATTGTTTGCTTTTCCGCTGTCCGTAAACGCATGGGGTTCTTAGGGGTGCAACCCATAAGCGGAGATTGCAAAGAGAGGGTCACTCTTTGCTCTGGGTTCTCAGGGGAGAAACGCCCTGAGTGGGTCATTAGGGTAAAACCCTAATCCCCTCGGGAGAGCCCACAACTACGTAAGCGGAGCGTGTAGTTATAGTGGGCTATATCAATGGCAAGCCATTGTCTGCAAACTCCAGCCTACGGCTTCCGCTCTCCTCCGTCAGGGAGGTTTTTCATCATCGTTGCCGATTGGAGATGCACCGACCAGCACAAGGTCTAAATCGTCTATCAGTTTTTGCAGGACGGGATTCTTCTCTATCATCCGCTGGAGGATTCTCTCAGCCTCGACCAAGTGGTTGGCTGTACTCATCACCTTGCCCTCCCGTATCTGAAAGATAATCCAATCGGCTATGTCGATATGGGCTTCTTTTTGTTTCGGGGTGGCATTCCTTTCGATGATGTCCGAAACCACCACCTTACAAAAGTACATGCTCTCGGCTCGCTGTTTCCACTCGGCATAAGCATCGGCATCGGGAAAGAGAAGCACGGTTCGCCCTGACAGTACACGGAGTTTCTCTTCTCTCATCTGACTCTTACCACCCGTAGCCAGCCATACATAATCGGGGAAGATAGCAGAACCGATAACGGCACTCTTCTCGGATTCCACCAAGACCACCACCTTGTCGGGATGCGTTTTCAACAAGTGTTCCCCGAAAAGGCATTGGGATAGTTGCCAATCCTCTGCCAACACACGCTGCTTTTTCAATATGCTGTGTATCCAGTTCACTGCCGATGTCTGTCCTCCCTTGATACGGTGTCCGTCTTCGGGATTGTACTGCATCACCTTTCCCGTGCGTACCTTGCCCGTCCTGTCTATCTGCCAAAAGATAACAGAGCCGTCACGGGTAGCCCCCAAACGGTATTCCTCCAACAACCGCTTCAACACCTCTTTCGCCTTGTCGCCATAGTAGGAAGTAAGGAGTGTGAAGAGGAAACGGAAGAAATTGCTACGCTCGCTTTGCGACTTCTCCACATAGTGAGGGGGAATATAGCCGATGGCTGTCGGCTTACTTTGCTGCTTCACTTTCTTCTGCTCTGCTCTTTGCCTGTCAAAAGAGAAATCATTGGTAGTTCTGTGTTCAGGATGCTCTTGAAAATACTCTTTCGGAGTGTAGTGATACCCACAACCGCTTTCGTGGTTACATCTGCCGACCGATGGATGCAACGGCACATTATTTTCGTCCACGTAATAGACGAAAGAATGCCTGTCTCCGCATTTGGGGCAGGTATGCCGTGTTGCCGTTCCTTTATACTTCTGTAATGAATAATTGCCCATAGCTTAGTCCGTTTTTGATGGTTGATTGTCGGCTGTCCCATCCTGTCCCATTGTCCCACACTCTAAGGGTTGGGACAGTGGGACACTTGGGACACCTGCGTTTTTACTCTCTTTGCTGCGCTGGATGATACGGTTTACGGTGGACTTGCCACAATTCACCTGTGAGGCTATCTCCCTGACGGACTTGCCCGATTGGGAGAGTTGCAGAATTTGGCAATCCCTTTGGCTTGATTCATTGTCGCCCAATTTTTTCAAGTGTTCCTTTTCCGTGGAATAGCCCCTGAACACGAACTGCAAGAAAGCATCCACCTTGTCAATCTCGTAAACGATTACATTATCCGCATCATGAGAGAACGTGCCATAGCGCACTTTAAGCTGCTTCACATAGCGAAGCCCTCCGTCTTGGGCACTTTTTCCAATGGTGAACACGCTGTCAAAGAAATTGTAGAGCCGTTTGCTTCCGGCAAGGTCGTTGGATGTGATGGGACAATCCAAAGAGCGTTTGGGCGTATGTGCCAGGACAAGGATAGAGAGCGCATATCTCTTTTTGAGATTGTTCAGCTGAATCATCAGCCGTCCTGCGGCATCGCCTTTCTCCATGGCGCAACACAGGTAGGTAAGATTGTCAATGATGAAAATCTTGCAGTCGGTCTGCACAGCCATCTGTTCAATGCCGCCTATGATAGCTTCCTCAAAGTTGGCATCCAAAAGCTGGTTGCAGTCAATAGACACCCGATAGAGTTTGTCGGGAAAGGTGTAGAGCTCTCCATGCTCGTTGGTATAGCGGAGCTGGAACTGCTTTTCGGACAGTTCAAAGTCCAGATACAGCACATTGTCGGTTCGGGCGATGCGGTCGGCTATCTGCACGGCAAGGATGGACTTGCCCACGTTGGAATCGGCAAACAAGCAGGAGAGTTCCCCCTCGTACCAAAAGCTGTCCCACAGCGCACGGGGCGTAGGCAATAACGATGCTTCAAGAATGGTTTGGTTTGCCGTCTTGATATTCATCATGCCTACACTGTCGGGCATACCGTTATGCGCTTGGGATGCTTTTGTGAGGTCGCCACGTATCAGGTTGATATAGTTCTTATCCTCTTCCATATCATTCACCAGTTACGTGGGTTGGGCTTGCGACGGTGGGAAGAGGATAAGGACTTGTTCAGTTCCTCGTCTGACAACGGTATGGGATTCTTTCGGGCGGTTTCCAGCCACTTGTCCAGTTCGTCACGGTAAAGGCAATAGCGTTTGCCGGGCTTGGTGGCAGGGATTGTCCCTTCTGACAGTTTCATGTAGAGCGTACCCTTAGGGATACCTAAATACTCTGCTGCCTCGTCCACAGACATGGGCACGTGGGTGTCCACCGTTTTGGCATTGTTCACACTGCGCTGCTCGGCGAGCAGGCTTTTCAGGCTCATCACTTCGTCTCGAAGCTGAGCGACAACCTCGGGGAGGTCGTTGAAGGTAAGAATTGATTTTTCCATTCGCGTACTCGTCTCTTTTGTAAGACTTGGCGCAAAGGACTGAAATGATATATCCGTGAATATCTCCACGACACGTCATTGCAAAATAATTCCCGAATAATTAAGCCCAGCCATAAATGACGGGTAAAATTACTCGGGAAACGATGTAAAACAGGCGGTTATGAGTTACCGGATGGTTGTCGTTGGTGTCGTGATTATCCTAATTCCGCACATAATCCTCGGGATAGTGGAAATCAAGTTTGCCGTTTTCGGGTTCATCAATGGGAATTTCCGTCTTTAACGGCTCTACCTTGAAATTCTTGATGGTTGATAAGTCTGTATCAGCAAACGATTTCGGGAAAAGGGCTTTGATGAACTTGGCACGGTTATCCCCATTGTAGTATCTCTTGTACAGGAAACGCTCAGAGATATTCCATACGAAGTGACGGAGTGGAATGTTGTTGATGTCTTTGGTAAACGGTCTTTGTATGGGCTTCGGGGTATAAGTGTTAAGATTCATCCATTTGTCCACCTCAGTACAGATGTGGTTCACGGTTTCTTGGTCGGCAATGCGAGGCAGGTAATAATGGCAATACTCCATGACCATGCGGATGCGCTCTTCCTTTTCCCGTTGCTCTCTGCTTGCGTAATTGGCACGGTTCTTTTCGTGAAGATCCGGGGCGATAGTAAGCTCTATCGGTTGTGTTTGGATAAGTGTCTCTTCTTTTGTCGGGGATGATTCGGGTACAGGCTCAGGGACTGATGTAGGTCCAGGCACAGATGTGGCTTCTTCAAGTGTATTTTGTGACAGTTCTTCCTGCACCTCTATGGCTTCGGCAATCGTTTCTTTCTTGCCGAACTTGATTTTGTAGATTTCGTATGTATCAAAGATAAGTGTCTGAAAGGAGAGATAGAGCAACCATCCCAACAGGTTACAGCATACGAATACTATCCACCTGACAAAGTTGTCTTGGTTGAAGCTGTCCGCTATTACCAGCGTGGCAATGGAAGATATTAGGACGATGGCGAAGCCGACAAAGCCCAAGATGATGTATTTGTCCTTGATTGATGATTCCATATTTCGTTGAGAGATTGAATGTTCCTGTATTATTTTGTGCAAAGTTAATGCTATTTTTCCCAATTACTGCCCGTTATTTGCGGTTAGAACGGTCTTTTTCAATGTATTTCACGAAATGTCATCATATCATACTCTGTTTCATACTCTGAGGGGCTTATAAATGGTGGCATCAAGCCAAAAACATAGAGGGGCGATTATAGCCTTGTAGCCATAACCGCCCCTCTGAATACCTGTCAATGTGAGACATTTATGCCTCCTTGCGCTTCAAGGTTATCTTGTCCACCACCTGACACATCTGCTGCGCTGCTATCTTGGAATAGATTTGTGTGGTGGTAATGTTCTTATGTCCGAGATAGGCTTGGATGACAGCCATGTCCGTTCCCATTTCCACGTGCAGGCTTCCGAAGCTGTGGCGGGTACAGTGAAAGGTGATTTTCTTGGTTATCCCTGCTGCCGTGAGCCACCGTTGGAGTGGTCCTTGCAGCATCTTGTCCTTGAAATCCTCAAAGATAAGTCCCTCGCCCCGTTCTCCCAGCAGTCCATAGGCTTCATCACTGATGGGGTTATGCACTATTTCTTTGGTTTTCTGCATACGGGTGGTAACGAACATCCTGCCGTTGGTGTATGGTTGTATCTGCTGCCACGTGAGCTGTCTGATGTCGCTCTTTCTCAGTCCCGTAAGACAGGCGAAAAGAAAAGCTTTTTTCAAGACCTCCTCCTCACAGGGTGTTTCGGCAAGCCGTATCAGTTCCTCTTGGCTCAAATGCTCCCTGATGGTGGGAATGCACTCGATGCGGTCTAAGAAGCCGTTTGGGTTCTCCTTTATCTTCCTGTCACGGTAAGCGGTGTGCAGCACGGCACGGAAAGTTGACCAATAGCCTGCTGCGGAGTTGATGTGCAGCTTTTGGTTGGTGTGGATGGATTGGGGTGCATCAAGCAGGTATTCCATGAACTTGCGGCACAAATCCACATCCACCTCCTCAAAGGTGCATTTGCCGTTCACGAACCGCTGGAAATGCTTGTATACGTGCTGCCACTTGATATTCTTGCGGTCAGCCAGTCCTTTGAAATAGGCAAGGAAATCGCCCTTCATCTTGGTCTTGTCAAAAAAGCCGTTGTTTTCATTGAAAATGGCTTCGTAGCGCTGGTTGCGCAGGATGACCGCTTTCTTCATCATGCGTGCGTTGAAGTCCCGTTCCTGCTGGTTTGCAGGTTTGGCGAAGATGTAAATTCCTAAGGCTTCACGTGTAATCACTCTCATGGTGACATTGTCACGGTAGCCGGGATAGTAGTCAAGGCATAGTGAATACTGTGTCCCGTTCTTAATCTTGCGCTTACGCAAGGTAACTGTTTTGCATTTACTCATAATAATTATGTTTTAATTGGTTGTATACATTTTGGAGTTGTATCCATGTTTCCGATGGCAAAGGAACAACGTGAAATATCCGTGAATACCTCCACGATACATCATTTTGAAATAATTTTCGATAATCCCGATTTTTCACGGTTATTTGTTCCTTTCAGCCATGACACGCTCCACATCTGAGCGCAAAAGCAGGTTTTTCACACCCACCTTTATCTTTTCGATGTGCTTCACCTTGACGATATGGCAGATGTTGGCTGACGAAAGACCATAGATTTGCTGCACCTGCTCAACGGTATAGTAGCGTTCATCGTTCACAAGGTCAGTTCTGCGGAGTTCGTTCAAATGTGATTTGGAGTAATAGGTACGCCCGTACTCTCTTTTAGTGGGTATCTTATGGCGATAGGTGTAGGCACGGAGTGCGGTCGGCTTCATGCCGAACAGTTCCTCCACCTCCTCGGTCAGTAGCCAGTCGGTAATTTCGCTAATATCAACTGCCACACCGAAAAACTCGTCAATATGCTTCTTGCTGTAATAGTTCTTTCCTGCGATACGGCAGATGGGGATATGGTTACGCTTGGCGGAAGTGTAAAGCCATGACTGCTTTACCTTAAAAAGGGACATCACCTCCTCGCCCGAATAGAAGTCCAACACTTCTTCGCTTTCCTTTTCCCTTTTTTCTCTTTTGGCAGGTAAGGAAGATGAAGATGATTTCCTTGGTGTGGAGGTGTTGCCGGGCAGGATGCGGTGATAGGGATTGCCCTCCAACATCTGCTCGATGTCGGCTCTGCGGATGAATGCCATGCGGTTGCTGATGCGTGAGGCTTTCAGCTTGCCGATGGCTACAAGTTTGTAAATGTACTGTCGGGAACAGCCCATGAGGATGGCTGCTTTGGAAAAGGTGAGATACTCCTGATGCTGTATCTCCATCAAGGGTTGGGCGACTTTGAAGAGGTTGTTCTTCTGCATCACTCTGGCTCGTTTGGCTTCTGCCTGACAAGCCTCACTGCAATATCTTTGCATACCGCTTCGGGTTACAAAGGACTTGCCGCAAAAACTGCATTTTCTGGTTGCTTTCATACCGTTTTATCGTTTAATGGTTCATTTCTTCAATCCTATATCTCTGAAATGGTAAACGGATGTGAACGGAAGTCAACCATTGTCGCTTTTCTACACAGTGTGACTGTTTCCGCATATCGGGGCGGTTATTGTCGCTTGTCGTAAACGGTTGTAAACCCTTGTCAACTGTCTGCACGGTGTGACAAAAAACAAGCCCCGCAAATTCTCCACGTCAGAAATACGTCTCAAAAATATGTGGAAATTTGGGAAGCGACAAATGGCAACCGAAAAGTGTTAAATTTTAGAATATGCTGGTAATTAAAGATTTACACTCGGATATTTCTGATTAGTTTTGGTTGTTCTATGGTTATAAATACACGCTGCAAAAATATGTGGAAAATCGGGAACTGCCAAAAAGCACTCAGAAAGTGTTAAAAATCAAAGAGTATTGAAAATCAAGGTTTTATGTTTGGTTGGTCATAGTAAGTTATGGTTAGTTATAAGGCTCTAAATACAGCCACAAAAAGCATACTTTCCAATCGTTGTGACACTATTTGGAATGTTTATGTTAGTGAGGAATTCGCAATCCCAAAAAGCCCAATCTCCAATCACCTTCACTCCTTTCCTAATTGAATATTTACCACTCAAGCTCTCTGGTGCCAGTAGCAATCTCTTCCAATCCTTGCTATATTTTACGCCAAACTCATCCTCCACAGCATTTCTAAGATCCTTATGAGTAACCTCCGTGCTCCATGCTTCCTCTTCCTTCGGCTTCTGCACACCGAACAATCTGAAAAAGCACATGGATAAGTTCTTTTGGGCACTGGCTAAGAGGAACATAGACATAAGGGTTCTTGCTTCCTCGTCTGCCAACAAGCCTTGCAGGGCGGTGAAGGTATTACTCTTGCTCAAATCGAGATAATCGGCGGCAGAGAAGAGGAGACGGTCGGACGCTCCGTAGGTCTGAAGCAGAGACGGATCGAGAGAGATGGCTTTTAGCGAGAGGGCAATGGAAGCCAAGGCGAAATCGTCGATGGTTTCGTCGAAGTCGTCAATGGTGCGAAGGGGATGTGAGAAGTCTTTGGTACCGATAGTCGGCGACTTCTGACCTTTCATCGCCGGCACAAACATGCCGTCGTAGTCGACGAGCGTCAGCGTACCGTCGGGGCGCACCATTATATTGTCAGGCTTGATGTCGCCATGAGCAAACGACTGCGAGCGAAGCCAAGCTGCCATTTTGCAGAAACGGTAGCAGAGCATCGCCATAGCGTGAGTGTCCGTATAGTTAGCGGCAACATACGTCTCCATCGTCTCGCCCTCAATCCAGTCCATCAGCAACACTGGGAACTCTTCGTTCTCACAGTTGCTGTCAACGAATATTTCCTTCTCCAGATACTTCACGGAAGTGATATAAGACGAGTCGACAAACTCAAACTCTTCGGCTATCTGGCGGTAAGCCTCAGCACGTCCTTCCTGGTCTTCGGTGAAGCACTTCAGGGCATAGCACTTCCCCGTCTGTTCGTCCTTCATCTTGAACACGACGGCAAACGCACCGCTGCTACGATACGGTTCACCATACTTGTCCAGCACGGGCACTAAATGGCTGAGTTTGTCAAGATTGTCCTTAGCCTCGCGAATGGCTGCGAGATATTCTGATATAAGAGGATATTGCATAGGTTTTTATTAACATGGGTTCAATGAAATAGATTTCTCATTACTTAGCTACAAAGTTAGAAAAACTTACCAACATAAAAGAAAAAATCGTGAAGGAATATCGGTTGACGGATGAGGCGAAATCACTGGCACACTTTTTGCCAAGACGATATTTGCATTTTTTGACCGCTCAAAACTCGCGAAAAATCAAAAACAAAATCGGTTGTCGGTTTTTAGCGAGTTTTGAGTGTGCAATGCTAAGTAAATGGTTTATAGATGGTTGTAAGGATCTGTTTAAAAGTGTGCAATTTTTGCTTCATCAAAACCAAACTTATCGTGAGACTTTACATGGTAATAGCTATGCTTTTACTGGGTAAAGTCTCAAGAGTTACATGGTAAAGTCTCACGAAAAGTTTGTAAAACTCGTCGTTTTACACCGAAAAGTCTCAATTTTTATGGTTTTCGGGCTGCGAAGTCAGATGAAAAGGCGCGTTTTTGAGTATGCGAATCTCCAGAATGAGAGTTTTGGTCGAGGGTACTTGGACTATATTTGCGTATAAAAACAAGAGGGTAAAAAGCTAAAAAAAGTAAAAAATCGCAGCTATTCTCATCAATGCAGATTGAAATCAAAAAACGCGGATTAAACCGATTAAACGGATTTGTATTAACAACAGGTTAAACTGATTTTTATTAACAACTCTACACCGATTAAGCGGATTTTGGGTGCATCCATCCGTAGCGGAGGTCTCTGGCCTCCGTAGCACCAAGTGGGTATCGTTTGTGAATGTTCTAAACACATGATATCGCTGTAAAACGAACACGAATAACCCGAATTTTACGAATGCAGCATTTTATATATTCGTGATATTCGTGTTATTCGTGTTCGTTAAAAATTAATTTGTGTTATTGCTTGCTCACGCGTTTCACACCGTCAACGATGTAGATGCCGGTGGGCAGGTCGTCCCATTGCTGGGTCAGCTTTACGCCGTTAAGGTTGTAGATGCCTTGTTTGCGGGCGGGCACGTCGGCTGTCACGGTGCCGATGCTGTTGGTGATAGGCTCAATCACAACCTTCGACTTAAGCAACTCGCCATTCAGGACTACCGCCTTTTGGTCGGCGTCGAACTCCGCACCGACGGGCTGTGTGATGGCGCAGTTGTCGAGGATGAGGTCGCTGATGAGTGAGATAGATCCGCTGCCGCTGCCTTCTGCCTCTACGTAAGAGTTGCGCACGGTGAGCACCTCGCTCTTTGCTCCAATATAACCTGCTATGCCATAGCCACCCTTAACAAACAGACTGGTGTTGTCGATGGTTACGGAAGCGCTCTCCATGTCGAGACCGCAGAATCGCTTGCTCGTGAGATGGAGCGAACCGTCGCCGGTGATGGTAGACGTCTGGTTCAACACCATGCTTGCCAGGTCGGCTGTAACGGTGTTATTGCCAATCAGCTTGACGGTGAAGTCGGAGACAGTCTTGTTCACAATGCCAGTTCCGTCGGTAGAGTTTCTTTCGATGGTGGCGTTGTCGAGAGTGAGGGTTTTTGTGTCGGGGTCGTAAGAGGCGCTGCCGCTCACTCCGTAGATGCTTGTGAGGTCTTTATAGTTGAGTGTTGTCACCGGCTTGTCGGCGATATAGATGCCGTAGCTGTTGGGTTCAATCACAACTTTGGAGGTTACGGTTTCTCCGTTCACAGCTACCGACTTAGTATCGGCGTTGTATGCCGCCTTGGACGGAATGTCGATGTAGCATCCCTCAAGCTTCAGACCGGCGATGTCGCAGATAGAGCCTGTGGGGCCCGTAGCTTCCACGTGAGAGTTGCGTATGGTGAGCACCTCTTCTGCCTCGTTGTAGCTTGCAGATATGCCCCATTTGCCCTCTGCCTCCAACCAGCAATTGTTGATCTCGAGAGGACAACCACCGAAGAGCAAGGCGCACAGGTCGCTCTTTACGCTGAGCTTTGCACCGCCGTCGCCCAGAATAACTGTCGACTCGCGCGTGTATATGCCAGCCGAGTTGGTAACATTAATGGTGTTTGTGCCGATCAACTCTATCAAAAGGTTGTCGCAGGTTTCGTTCAAGATGGCATTACAGTCATTTGCCTCAATAGTGGCATTGTCGAGTGTGAGGGTTCTGGTGTTGGGGTCGAAATACACCTTGCCGCTCACTCCGTTAATCTCGGTGAGGTCGAGATAGTTGTCGCTCGTCACATCTACGCCGGCTACCTTGAAGCCGTATTTTTCTTGCGCCATTGCGAATGCTGACGACATCATCATTACTATAAGCACGAGGAATATGCGCATGCTTACTTGTCGGGTTGAGTTGTTGTGTTTCATAATTGTTTAGTTTTTGCCTGGGCAGCCGAAACATACCCAGAGGTTTGTAAATGTTAATTAGGATATTGATTCTGCTGCAAAATTAACTCAGAAAACGTGAAGCGCGTTGTATATTCCTTACAAAAAATAGCCAATAACTATCATTTTGGTGCTCGAGGAGTTAAAGAACTTTAAACGGGCGAGTAGAAGAGCGTAAAAAGTTCGCAAACTGACAAAACGCGAGTGCGTCCAGCGACAGAAGCGTTTGGATGGAATAGTGGGGCAAGTTAGTGAGACAAAGTCGCTTTCTCGTTGAAAAATTTTCGTTGCACGGGATATTATTCGTAAATTTGCAGCCTATTCGAGGTTTCACCTTTTTAAATTTTAAATGTAAATAATTCAATATCACCTATTAATGTCAAAAAGATTTCTAACACTCGCTGCAATGTTTATGCTTGCAGCCTCTGCTTTTGCCGTTCCGGCGAAGCGTGTGAAACGTCAGGTGCAGCAGCCTGACGGCTCCGTGCTCACTGTGATGTTGCGCGGCGACGAGAATTTCCACTACACAAGTACCGAAGACGGTCAGCCACTGGTGCAGCGTGCCGACGGTGCCTACTGCTATGCTACGCTCGACGCTGGCGGCATGCTGACAGCCTCTTCGCAGGTGGCTCACAACGAGGGCAGCCGTGGCGCAGGCGAGCAGGCGTTCCTCAGCTACTATGCGACAGAGTCGCAGAAGGTGCGCTCGCTCGGCATGAAGCGTGCGAAGCAGCGCAATGCCCACCGCATGGCGCGTCTTGCGAAGCGCAACGCTATGGACGTTGCGGGCAAACCGATGATGCGTGAGATTATGGCTGGCGCTACCGGCGGCGAGGGCATCGGCGTAACGGGCAAGCGCAAGGGTCTGGTGATTCTTGTGAACTTCAAGGACAAGCAGATGCAGTCGAAGCACTCGCTGGAGGAGTGGAAGAACTACTTCAACAAGGAGGGCTACAAGAACTATGGCAACAACGGATCGGTGCACGACTACTTCTACAAGCAGAGCTACGGCAAGTTCGACCTTGAGTTTGACGTTGTGGGACCGGTGACGGTTTCTAAGAATATGGAATCTTACGGCGCCAACGACGTATACGGCAACGATGTCGATCCGGCGGGCATGATTAAGGAGGCTTGCGAGCTGGCTTACGCTCAGGAGAAGCTCGATATGACGCAGTATGACTGGGACGGCGACGGCGCTGCCGACCAGGTTTACGTTATCTATGCCGGCTACGGCGAGGCTTCGGGCGCTCCGGCCAACACCATTTGGCCGCACGAGTGGGATCTGGAGTCGGCAGGCTATAGTCTGCATCTTGGCGGCGTGCGCATCAACACCTACGCTTGCTCGTCGGAGCTGAACGGCGCTTCGGGCACGTACATCAGCGGCATCGGCACCGCCTGCCACGAGTTCAGCCACTGTATGGGCATACCCGATATGTACGACACGCAGAACGGTGGCTGCTTCGGCATGGACGCTTGGGACCTGATGGACTACGGATCGTACGGCGGCGACGGCTATGCGCCGGTGGGCTACAACACATACGAGAAGTGGGTGAGCGGATGGCTCGAGCCTACTATCCTCAGCGAGCCGTGCTACGTGAAGGACATGAAGCCGCTGGACGAGGCAGAAGAGTCGTACGTGGTGTTCAACGAGAAGAACCGGAACGAGTATTACATCTTCGAGAACCGCCAGCTGCAGGGCACGGACAAGGCGCTGCCCAACCACGGCATGCTCGTGATACACATGGACTACAACCAGGATGTATGGGAGAACAACGCTGTGAACAATGCGTACAACCACCAGCGTTTCACGGTTGTGCCGGCTGACAACAAGCTGACTGGGGAGACCGTGACGGGCGACACATGGCCTGGCACAACACGTTCTACGGAGCTGACTGACACATCGAAGCCTGCCGCTACGCTCTTCAACGCCAACAGCGACGGACGCAAGTTCTTGGGCAAGCCGGTGACGGAGATTGCTGAGAAGAACGGCAAGATCTCGTTCACGTTCATGGGAGGTCTCTCGCTCTCAGCGCCGCAGCCGAAGCTGGTAGACATGGCGGAGACTTCGTTCACGGGTGGCTGGAACACCGTGGAGAATGCGGAGAGCTACACCATAGAGCTGCGCGAGAAGAGCGCTCAAGGTTCTGCTGACGAGGCGCTTATGCTGAGCGAGGATCTGAGCACATGGGGCGCTAACCTCACAGAAGACGGCACAATCGACATTTCGGGTGCGCTTGACAGCAAGATGCAGAACGTAGGCTGGACGGGCGAGAAGGTGTTCGAGTGTCCGGGCTGCGCAAAGCTCGGCTCGTCGAAGAAGCAGGGCAACCTCACTTCGCCGCTCATCACCGACCACTCGGCTACGAGCGTTACGGTAAGACTCTCGGCGAGCGCTTATGGCAACGATGTTGCTGAGGCTACGGTGTCGCTGCTCGACAAGGACGACAGTGTTATCTCGGAGCAGACTGTAGACATGGACGGCACGCTGACAACCGTGGTGCTTGCGAACGCTAACATGGACGACTATAAGGTGAAGGTGCAGCCGAAGAAGCGTGGCTACGTCTTCTCTATCGCCATCTACGACGGCGACTTCTCGGCTGAGGACTTCCAAAGCATGGGCGTGGCTGAGAAGGCTGTGATGAAGGCTTCGGCGCAGCGCTTCTCAGAGATCAAGACGACATCTTATAAGTTTGAAGGCTTGAACGCTGGGGCTACATACCAGTGGCGTGTGTGTGCTGTGGCTGGCAACGTGCTTTCGAAGTGGAGCGACTGGCAGACTGTAGACCTCAGCGCTTGGAGCACTATCGGCGATGTGACAGAGGACGCAACGCATATGGCTGCGGATGATGTGGTGAAGGTGTTCTCTTCGGTAGGCACACAGCTCGGCACGATGACATACGGCGAGTTCTGCGGCAAGAATATGCCGAAGGGCGTGTATGTAGTGAAGGGCGAGAAGGGTGCGCTGAAGGTTGCGAAGTAAAGATTTATTAGTAGCGGAAACTTTCTGCTACGGATAACAAAAAATGCTGCCTGGCAAACTTGCCGGGCAGCATTTTTTGTAACTATTATTTAAACCCAAATCGGTCATTAGAAAAAGCTTCTTGTCATTTTCTAATGACCGCCATTAGA
>NZ_JAHQUY010000039.1 GCF_019052365.1 Leyella stercorea | reverse complement strand
TTTGTTGGTGCACTTCTTGCTCTGGCAAGCGGCAAAGCCGAGCGGAGACAAGTGCACCCCCTTAGATACCCTCCTATGCGGCTTAATACTGTATCATCTGCAGCACGTCTGCAATCTTCTCGATGCCCTCCTGCAGCGGCTTCTTCACCATCTGCTTGATGAACATGTTGAGCTCAGCCTTGATGGTGAGCTTCATCTTCGATGTGGTGGAGGTGACGGGCAGAATCTGAATCCAGAAGTTGAATGGGATGGGGCTCTGCTCGCTCTCGAACTTGATGCACTTCGGCTCGTCGCGGTCTACGATGCGCAGGCGGATAGATCCTACCGGCGGCACGTTGACAGAGAGCGAGTCGGAGTCGAACGTCATATCCTTAATCTTCTCCGCCTGCTGGCGCGTCTCCTCGGGCATCGTGTCCTTCATCAGCTCGTAGCGCTCCTTCAGAGCCTGCAGGTTACTGAGGTCGCTGAGCTTGTTGTAGACATTCTGCTGCGGATAGTTGATCTGTCGTATTGTACTTTCGAATGTTGTCATGTTTTTTTCTTCGAAAAATGTTGAGGTGGTGTGAAGTGGTGTTGTGATGTTGAGGTGGTGAGATGGTGAGATGTGATGGTGTTGCAATGTGATGTTGTAATGGCGAGAGTAGTCTCAACATCTCAACGCCTCAACATTTCAACATCCATTCTCACCACTTCAACATCTCACCAATACACCACCTTTCATCTCACCACCACACCATCTTATTACTTCTTCCAGTTAGCCGGGTCCTTGCGCCACTCGTGCAGCAGCTCAACGTCCTCGTTCTTGATGTAACCAGTCTCAAGAGCCTGCTCTACGACGTGGTCGTAGTCGGTGAGAGTTTCGAGGCGTACGTCAGCCTCGGCAAAAGCCTGAGCTGCAATCGGGAAGCCGTATGTGTAAGAAGCTACCATGCCCACTACCTGATAGCCTGCCTCGCGCAGAGCTGCAACAGCCTTCAGCGAGCTGCCACCGGTAGAGATGAGGTCCTCTACGACAACCACCTTAGCGCCTGCTGGCAGTTCGCCCTCGATGAGGTTCTGCATGCCGTGGTCCTTAGCCTTAGAGCGCACGTAGACGTACGGGAAGTTGAGTTCGTCGGCAACCAGCGCGCCCTGAGCGATAGCGCCGGTAGCTACGCCTGCCACAGCCTCTGCCTCGGGGAAGTGCTCGAGGATGGTGTGTACGAGTTCGAGCTTAACGTACGAGCGCAACCAAGGGAACGAGAGAGTCTTGCGGTTGTCGCAGTAGAACGGAGATTTCCAACCTGATGCCCATGTGAACGGATCGTTGGGCTGAAGCTTGATGGCCTTTACTTCGAGAAGCTTAGAGGCGAAGTCTTTTTTGAGTGTACTCATTGCTGTAATTATTAATTTTTAATTCTTAATTTTTAATTGTTACCTTTCGGATATTTAATTGAGATGTTTAGTCTTGGGTATTCAATAATGCAAATGTAGATAAAATTATCGAAAAACCGACGTGTTATGCCCTACAATTTGTAAAATTCAATAACTTTGCAATCAATTCAAAATTCAAAACTCAAAATTCAAAACTCAAAAATGCTTCACGCTCTTTCCACTTCTATTCCCTCACCCCGCCAGTTCACCTATCCGTTCTGCTACGAAGTAGACCCGCTTGCCGAGGCTGCGTCGCTGGAGCTGCAGCGCTACATCGCCGACGCCGACCTGATGAGCACGGAGAAGGGCTGCGGCAAGATGTTCGGTGTGCTCGTTGTGGAGTATGAAGACGAGTCGGGCGCATTGCAGCGCGGCTTCCTTGCCGCCTATTCGGGTCTGCTTGGCGGTAGGAACGACTGGCCTTACTTCGTGCCGCCCGTGTTCGACGCGCAGCAGCCCGACGGCCATTTCAAGCGTACGGAGCGCGAGATAAGCGCCATCAACCGTGAGATTGCAGCCATTGAACACGACGCAGAGTATCTGCAGAGCGTGGAGCAGCACGAGCAGACGAAGAAACGCTTGCAGGCTGAGGTGGACGCGTTCAAGGCTGAGGTGGACGCTGCGAAGGCGCGACGCGACGCACGCCGCAAGAGTGGCGAGCCGCTGAGCGAGGAGGAGCGAGCGGAGATGATACGCGAGAGTCAGTTTATGAAGGCGGAGCTGCGCCGCCGTCGCAAGGCGATGGAGCAAGCCGATTCAACACTCACCACTCAACATTCAACATTCTTAAAATCGCTTCAGCGCAAGCGCAAGCAGATGAGCGACGAACTGCAGCGCTGGCTCTTCGCGGCTTATCGCATGCTCAACGCCAAGGGCGAGGAGCGCGACCTTATCGACATCTTCCGCGAGTACACGCACGCCATGCCCCCAGCCGGAGCCGGCGACTGCTGTGCGCCGAAGCTCCTGCAATACGCCTACCTGCACCATCTGCGTCCCGTCTGCATGGCAGAGTTCTGGTGGGGCGAGTCGCCTACGTCCGAGATCCGCCACCATCTGCACTACTATCCTGCCTGCCGCTCGAAGTGTCTGCCCATACTCACGCACATGCTCAAGGGACTCGACGTGGCGCCCAATCCACTCGCGAAGAAGCGGCACACCGCCGAGCCGCGCGTGCTGTACGCAGACGAGTATATAATGGTGGTTGACAAGCCGGCGGGCATGCTGTCGGTGCCGGGAAAGGCGGAGAGCGTGAGGTCGGAATTCTCTGACTCGGCGAATATCAGCGTAGAAGAATACTTCGCCAACCTACAGTTACCCACGAATTCTCAACTCCCAACTGAGCAATTTACAATCGGCGAAGCCGACAATTCAAAACTCAAAACTCAAAACTCAAAATTCTTAAAAGCCGCCCACCGCCTCGACATGGACACGAGCGGACTCCTTGTGCTTGCCCGCACCGAGGAGACATATGTAGAGTTGCAGCGTCAGTTCGCCAGTCGCGAGACCGTGAAGCGCTACGAGGCTGTGCTCAGCGGCGTGCCGAAGCATACAACTCCACATTCCACATTCCACATTCCACATTCTTCCACGCAGCCGTCAGGCTGCTTGGAAGCCATCTCTCTGCCTCTCATCGCCGACATCAACGACCGTCCGCGCCAGCGTGTGGACATGGAGCACGGCAAGCCCGCACTAACATTATATAATATAGTAGAGGTGAGGGCAGTGGATGCGAATACTGCCGTGGCGTACACAACAAAAAAGGTGGACAAGGGCCGAACCCTTATCCACCTGTATCCTAAAACCGGTCGCACGCACCAGCTCCGCGTGCATTGCGCCCATCCCTTAGGCCTTGCCTGTCCTATTCTCGGCGATCCCCTCTACGGCATCGAGCGCGCCGACCGTATGTACCTGCACGCCGCCGAACTCACGTTCCGTCATCCCGTCACGGGCGAAACGATGCACTTCCTTTCGCCCAGCGGCTTTTAGCAAACAAGTAGCGGAGGTCTCCGGCCTCCGCAGCACCAAGTATGACCCTCATGTTTTTTATATTTTCGCAGTAAAACCTCACGAAAAGTCATCGTCACCCGAACGGAATCCGATCGGACGGCGGACGGAATCTGATCGGGCGGCGGACGGAATCTGATCGGATCGCGTTCGATGTCCGATGGATATATATGGAGTCCTCGATGCTTACCTTCGAGTAAACCAAGAGTTTTTGATGTGAACTATTAAAATGATTGCTTTGTTATATTTCTTGCTTAATTTGTCATGTTGAGGAACCGCAAGTGCGGTGTATGAGAGGTCGGAAAACGAAAGTAGGAAGAAAACAACTTCGTTTTCCTCCTACTCGATGTATGATGTGTTATCCGTTCAGCTTGTTCTTGCTTCTCATGTACGTGCGCTGTCCGTAGATGGCAATCACGACGAAGCAGACGAACGGCAGAATGAACGAAACGTTCACGGCTGGCATGCCGAAGAGCTCGCCGCAGTCGATTATCGAAGCCTGGAGCGGAGGCAGAACGCTACCGCCGAGGATAGACATGATGAGACCCGCAGCGCCGAACTTAGCGTCGTCGCCCAAGCCCCTAAGCGCTATGCCGTAGATGGTGGGGAACATGAGCGACATACATGCGCTGACGCCTACCAGACAGTACAGACCGTAGATGTTCTGCAGGAAGATTACGCCGCAGACGAGTGCGCCGCCCACAATGGCGAGCGTCATAAGCAGGTGGCCGGTGTTGACGTAACGAAGCAGGAATGTGCAGATGAAACGCGAACAGCAGAAGATGATCATCGCGATGATGTTGTACTGCTGCGACATCACCTCGGCTGCCTGCTCGGTCATGCCCTCAGCCATCAGTATGCGTGTGCCGTACTGGATGATGAAGGTCCAACACATAATCTGAACGCCTACGTAGAAGAACTGCGCTATCACGCCCTCTCTGTAGTGGGGCAGCGAGAAGATGCGGCGCAGCGTCGGCACGAAGTTGATGTCGTGGTTCTTGTCGCCGTTATGCGGCATCTTCTTGAAGAGGATGAGCATGAACATGGCGAGGATAACGATGCCGATGGCAAGGTACGGACCGATGAGCACGCTCAAGTCGCTCTCCTTCACCGCCTCAAACTGTGCGTCGTTGAGCTGTGCGCGCGCCGCCGTGTCGAGCGGACTGATCTTAGCCTGGATGAAGTTCATCGCCACGAACATGCCCAGCAGCGAGCCCATCGGGTTGAACGACTGCGCAAGGTTCAGACGGCGTGTCGCTGTCTCCTCGGTTCCCATCGACAGGATGTAGGGGTTCGACGATGTCTCGAGGAACGACAGACCGCACGTCAGTATGAAGTAAGCGACAAGGAACGGATAGTATTCGCCCGTCATCTTAGCCGGATAGAACAGCAGCGCGCCGAGCGCATAAAGTCCGAGTCCGACAAGCACGCCTGCCTTGTAGCTGTAGCGGCGTATGAACATGGCTGCGGGGAACGCCATGGCGAAGTAGCCGCCGTAGAACGCCACCTGAACAAGTGCGCCGTCGGTAGCCGACATGCGGAAGATTTTGGAAAACGCCTTCACCATAGGGTTGGTGATGTCGTTGGCGAAACCCCACAGGGCGAAGCACGACGTGATGAGGATGAACGGTACGACGTAGCTCACGCCGTCCTTTGATAGAATAGATAGTTTCATTTGCTTTGCTTATATTTCAATTTTACGCATCTCTGCCACCGATTCCACTTCGCCCTTGGCGAGTGCCTGACAGAGTATGTTGCCTATGGCTGTAGCCTCTACGGGTCCTGCCTCAACGGGCACGCCGAGAGCCTCTTCGGTAAGACGGTTGAGTAGCTTGTTCTGCGAACCGCCGCCGATGATGTGCAGTTTCTTTATCGGCGTGGGCAGCATCGCGTTGAGGTGTGCCGTTGCCTCGGCATACTTCGCTGCGAGCGACTGCAGCACGATGCGCGTTGTGGCAGCCTTTGTCTGCGGCACTTCGAGGCCGTGCGCGGCGCAATAGTCGCAGATAGCCGCCTGCATCGACTTCGGATTCTGAAACTCCTTTGCGTCCACCGGTATAATGGTCTTTATCTCCGCTTCTGCGGCAGCTGCGAGCAGCGTGTCATACTGCTGTTCGTCGCCTTCTTCCTTCCATTCTGTCATGAGACGCTGCAGAAACCACAGTCCGGTGATGTTCTGCAGGAACGTAATCTTGCCGCCTATGCCACCCTCGTTGGTGAACTCTGTGCGGCGTGCTTCCTCGGTGAGTATCGGCTGGTCGAGCTCTACGCCCAGCAACGACCATGTGCCGGAACTGATGAACGCCACCGGCGACTCGTCGTCCTTAGCCGGAACCGCCGCTACGGCACTCGCCGTGTCGTGCGAACCGACAGCTATGACATCAACTTCGCCCAGTCCGGTCTCCTCAGCGATGTCCTTGCGCAGCTTTCCGCGCACGGTGCCCGGCATAACGATAGGGCAGAAGAGGTGGCGCGGCAGCTCGAGACGGTCTATGAGTTCCCAGTCCCAGTCGCGTGTCGTGGCGTTGAGCATCTCGGATGTTGAGGCTATTGTGTACTCGGTGTTGGCTTCTCCGGTGAGGAAGTAGGAGAAGAGGTCGGGCGTGAAGAGCATCTTGTCCGCAATCTGCAGCTGCGGCGAGTTGGCTTTCTTGAGGCTCAGGAGTTGGAACAGCGTATTAATCTCCATCACCTGCGTGCCGTTCACGCTATAGTGAGCCGTGCGGTCGGTGTTGGCGAAGAACTCGTCAGCTATGCCCTGCGTACGGGCGTCGCGATAGCAGACGGGGTTGCCCACAAGGTCGCCGTTGCGGTCGATGAGTCCGAAGTCTACGCCCCATGTGTCCACGGCGATGCCCGACACCTTCAGTCCGAGTTGTGTCGCCTTGCGCAGTCCGGTCTTCATGTCCTCGAAGAGAGCCGGAAAGTCCCAGTAGACATGCTCGCCAAGGCGCACCTGTCGGTTCTGAAAGCGGTGTACGAGCTGCATCGTGAGCTGCTTCTTTCCGCCTTTCGCCGTAATGGTTCCGGCGACGACTCGTCCTGAGCCGCCGCCGAAGTCGATAGCTAAATAAGTCATATTGATAATGTTGATGTGGTGAGGTGTTGAGGTGTTGAGATGTTGAGGGTTGATGGGTTGATGTGTTGAGATGTTGAGATTAGATGTTGCTATTGTCACCATCACACCAATCTCAACACCTCACCACCTCACCATCTCACCATCTTTTTATCCCTTCTTGCCCAACACGTAGCTCTCAAGGTCGTCGATTTCCTCGTTTGTCAGAGTGTTGTACTTGCCGCCGCTGAGCACGATGATGCGACATGCCATCTCGAAGAACATTGCGCGCTCGAACACTTCGTCGAAGGTCTTGCCGCAAACCACCTGACCATGCTTCAGCATGAGAGCAGAGTTGTGGTCCTTCAGCGCTGCCTTAACAGCCTCTGCAAGCTCGGGTGAGCCCGGACGGAAGTAAGGTATAACCGGTATCTCGCGACCAACGTGGCACGGCACCTCAGCTGTTACGTTGAAGTCCTTCGGTGTCTCTGTCATGCACGACACTACGGTTGCGTACTTCGACTGGAAGTGGAGCACAACGTCGCAGTCGGGGCGCTCGCGGAGCACGCCGAGGTGGAAGCCGCTCTCCATAGAAGGCTTCACGCCGTTGAGCACTTCGCCGTCGCTGACGCGGCAGACAGCCACCTTCTCTTTCGGAAGTGTCGGCACCCATGAGCCTGTGCTTGAAACGAGCGCTTCGTCGCCGATGCGCCATGAGATGTTGCCACTTGAGCACAATGTCAAGCCTGCATCGCCTACGCGGTGAGCCTGACGCAGAAATTCCTGTATCTGATAATCCTGTATCATTGTTTTTTTCTTTGAAAAAGTTGAGAGTTGAGAGTTGAGAATTGAGAGATATGATTACCTTTTTGGGGTAAATTTCAACTGTAATATATAAACAGCAAAACATATCATAACTCTCAACTCTCAACTTTCAATTCTAAATTCGACTTTCGGCTTTCAATTATAAATTATTTGTAAATCGGTCCGTAGTTCTTGCAAGCGCGGAAGTCTGCGCCTTCCTTGTCCATGCCGAATGCGTTCCATGAAGCCGGGCGGAAGATCTTCTCCTCCTCCACGTTGTGCATGCAAACCGGAATGCGGAGCATAGAGCAGAGTGTGATGAGGTCGGCACCTACGTGTCCGTAAGTGATTGCGCCGTGGTTAGCGCCCCAGTTGTTCATCACAGAGTAAACGTCCTTGAACGGAGCCTTGTCTGTGAGGCGCGGAACGAACCATGTTGTAGGCCATGTCGGGTCGGTGCGCTTGTCGAGAACAGCGTGGATCTCGGGGTCAACGTCTACGGTCCATCCCTCTGCGAGCTGCAGAACCGGGCCGAGTCCCTTCACGAGGTTCAGGCGAACCATTGTAACGGGCATGCCGCCGCGTGTGAGGAAGTTAGAAGAGAAGCCGCCGCCGCGGAAGTAGTCGCGGTTAGCCGGATACCATGTGGTAGCCTGGAGGCAAGCGTCTACGTCCTTGTCTGTCATCTCCCAGAAGTGCTTCATCACCGGCTTGCCCTCTGCGTCGGTAGCTGCGCCAGAGCCGTCGAGTGTTGTAGCGCCCGAGTTGATGAGGTGGATGATGCCGCCTGCTGCCTTTCCGGTGAGCTCCTTGCCGGTCACGCGCTTCACAGCCTCGGGGCTCCAGTATGTGCGCACGTCAGAGAAGATCTGTGCTCTGCCCGTGAGCAGGTGGTTGAAGAGCATAGCCACGCCGTTGCCTGCGTCGTTCTCGGTAGCGAGTGTGATAGGCTCGCGCAGACCGTTCCAGTCGAACGAGGTGTTCATGAGTGCTTCAGGGTAGTCGCCGTTCGGGTAGAAGTCGGTCCACTGGCGCTGACCCTGGAAGCCGCCTGCGATGGCGTTGTGGCCGATAGCCTCTTCCTTGTAGCCGAGCTCGGCGAGGCGTGGGTTGCCGTGCATGAGGTCCTTCATGATCATCATCATCTTCACGATGAACTCCCAGTCCTGGTCCTTCTGCTCGCGTGTCTTTGCCTTCTCGGGGCGGTTAGCGATGTCCTCGCCCTCGTTGGTCATGCAGTTCTCGCGTGTCCACTCCATAGCCTTCTCAAACTCTACGTGGTCGTAGATGCCTTCTGTCATGCGGCGGATAATCTCGGTGAGGTCGACGCTCTCGTTGCGCATGCCGAGATACTCCTGGAAGAAGTTCGGGTCGACGATAGAACCGGCGATACCCATGCAGGCAGAACCCATAGAGAGGTACGACTTGCCGCGCATTGTAGCCACAGCCTGAGCGGCGCGTGCGAAGCGCAGAATCTTCTCTGCTACGTCAGCCGGGATAGAGTCGTCGGCGAGGTCCTGCACGTCGTGTCCGTAGATGCCGAATGCGGGCAGACCCTTCTGTGCGTGGGCAGCGAGCACGGCAGCCAGATATACTGCGCCCGGGCGCTCTGTGCCGTTGAAGCCCCATACAGCCTTCGGCCAGTGCGGGTTCATGTCCATTGTCTCGGCGCCGTAGCACCAGCATGATGTGACGGTGATGGTAGAGCCTACGCCCTCGCGCTCGAACTTCTCGGCGCAGGCAGCGCTCTCTCCGACGCGTCCTATTGTAGAGTCGGCGATGACACACTCCACGGGTGAGCCGTCACCGTTGCGTAAGTTTTCTGTGATAAGCTTTGCAACCGAACGTGCAAGGTTCATTGTCTTCTCTTCAAGACTCTCGCGTACGCCACCCTGACGACCGTCGATGGTGGGGCGAATGCCAATTTTTGGATACTTGTTCATAGATTCGTTTTTTAGGTTTTATATGAATGTTTCTGTTTTTTCGTAGATTGTCGTGTGCTTTGCGCACATGAATAGTGCAAATTTACAGCAAAAAAACGAGATGTACAATTATTCCGGTTAAAAGCTTTATGGCACAGATTGGCATATTCTTCCAACAATTGAGCAAAAATGTGAACAAATTAACGGAATTAATGCTATTTAACTATTCGAAAGCCGCAGTATTTGTCAATTGTTTATACATTTGCGATGCTCTTTTAAATTATCAGGGCGCTTTTCTTCCGCAATGCCTATGGCTAACGCCCATGCGGAGAGGGAGGGCGTCCTATGAAAACACAACGTATAACGGCATGGCTCGTGGGCGTTGCCGTGCATCTAAATTCAAACAATTATGAAGAAATTATTTCTCATGGCAGCTTTCGTGCTGTCTTCAGTAGCATCGTTCGCACAGCAGGCAGCAGGCACATTCACTCTGCAGCCTAAGGTTGGTCTCAACGTGGCTTCAATGACAGAGCTTGACGGCTCTGACCCGCGCATCGGCTTGGCTGTAGGCGCCGAGGGTCAGTATCAGTTCAGCGACCTCGTAGGTGTTTCGTTCGGCTTGCTCTACTCGCAGCAGGGCGCTACCGGCGAGTTCAACTTCATGGGCATTAACGCCGACCAGACTATGAAGCTCGACTACATCAACGTGCCTATCCTTGCCAACGTATATCTCTTCAAGGGTCTCGCCGTTAAGCTCGGTATCCAGCCGGCGTTCAAGGTGAACAGTTCTGTGAAGACAACTGTTAATGGTCATAGCGAGTCGGTAGACCTCGACGGCGTTAAGGGCTTCGATTTCTCTATCCCCGTAGGTCTCTCTTACGAGTTCAGCAACGTAGTGTTCGACGCACGCTACAACTTCGGCTGCACAAAGACTTTCGAGAAGGCTGACTCACGCCACAGCGTGTTCCAGTTCACAGTAGGATACAAGTTCGCGCTCTAAACTGACACTTTAAGGGGGTGCCTCAAGGGGGTGCACTTGTCTCAAGTGCACCAACCAAGCAAGAACTGCACCAACAAAGCATAATACTAATTGATTTTTACGACGAACACGAATAACTCGAATTTCACGAATACAGGATATCTCCATTCGTGCTATTCGCGCTATTCGTGTTCGTTTTTTTATTATAGCTAATTAAGCGGTTTCTATATAATATCCATGGTTGTTTCGGCTCCGTAGCGGCGGTATCCTGCCGCCGCAGCAATAAAAAACGCTAATTGATTTATGACAAACACGAATAACCCGAGCAAGGGCGTCGTACCCTTATACGTTAGTATCTCAATCCGATAGTGAGATAGGCGTTGCCGTAATTGTCGATGCCCTTGGTGCGCGAGTCGAGGTATCTGTAGCCAAGCTCCACAATCGGCGAGAACTTTTCAGTTTTGAGGTACCAAGCCAGCGAAGCGTCGTAAGTGTTGCGCTTCCAGTCGGGACTGCCCAGGGTGCTCAATGACTTCACACGCACGTCGAGTGCATGCTTGCTCTTCACGCCGTTGAGCAGCTTGAAGCCCAGTCCGCCGCCCATGCTACACCCATTGGAGTAGCTCTTCGCACCGTCGTTCTTGTAAAGCGCGATGTTGTCCTCCGCGGCGATGAAGATATAGGCAAAAGGAAGAAGGTCAACGTGGAGCTTGAACGAGAAATCGACGGGGGTTATTCCGTGGTGCTTCACTCCGCTTCCTGCCGACAACTCGAAGAAGGTCATCTCCTTGAATGCCTGTGCATGTACAGACGCCGCTGGCAAAGACAGCAAAAACATTATTGCACAAATCAATTTCTTCATAACAATGTGGTTTATAGTTAGCGATTGCTAATTTAGCGATTATTATTGAAGCGAGCAAGCGGAAAGTCTGGAATGTTCATAATATCGTATGTAAACGTAACAACAGATCAAGTTCTACTATTTAAAATTCGTGCGATTCGTGTTCGAAACACAGAATATCGTTGTAAGATTCAATTAGTGTTGTTGCTTGCTGAGGCGGCAGGATACCGCCGCTACGGAGGATTCACGTATAAACAAGAAAAGGAGTCACTCTTTACGAGTAACTCCTTTTAGGAAGGTGGTGCCACCAGGAATCGAACCGGGGACACAAGGATTTTCAGTCCTTTGCTCTACCAACTGAGCTATGGCACCAACTGCGTTAATTTTGCGAGTGCAAAGATACGCATTATTTTTGAATCTGCCAAATTATTTGCCGATTTTTTGTGAAAAATGATATTTTGAACCGTAAGTTGTGTGATTATATAGTGGTGTGAGAGTGGAAATTAATAATGTAAAGCCTATGTTCTTGTCATTGTATACCGAACGCCGCCCGATCGGATTGCGTTCGCCGCCCGATCGGATTGCGTTCGCCGCCCGATCGGATTGCGTCCGCCGTCCGATTGGATTGCGTCCGCTGTCCGATTGGATTGCGTCCGCTGTCCGGTGAGTAGAGCAGAGCTTCTACAACACTAAGTCTGAGTTTTTGCAACAATAGAATACTGCTTTTTATTGATAAAAGAAAGGTGTGGGCTTCTATGGAGTAGCTCGGTTGGTGCAGCAGAGACTGCTGCACCCCCTATGAGACTGCGTGGGTATGGTAGGATGCCATACCCTCCAATTATATTACTTATCGCTCAGTGGATTCCATCCCTGCGCCTTCAGTTCGAACTCCTGGTTGTCGCGTGTTACGAGCATCTGTCCGAGTTCAGGACGTGTGATGTGTCCAATCAGCTTCACGTTGTCCATCTGCTGAATCTTCTCGTGGTCGCCGATTGGCACGGTGAAGAGCAGTTCGTAGTCCTCCCCGCCGTTGAGGGCGCACGTTGTTACGTTCATGTTCAGCTCTTCAGCCATCACCGCCGTCTGATAGTCGATCGGTATGTTCTTCTCATAGATGCGGCATCCGCAGTTCGACTGCTTGCAGATGTGCATCAGTTCGCTTGAGAGTCCGTCGCTGATGTCCATCATCGCTGTCGGTCGGATGTTCAGTTCGCGGAAGCGAGCTATAATGTCGCCGCGAGCCTCGGTCTGCAACTGGCGCTGCAGCAGATACTCCTTGCCGGCGAAGTCGGGCTGGAAGCCCTTCAGCTCTTCGAGCGCACGCTTGTCGTTCTTCTTGCGCGCCTCGTCCACCTGCTGGTAGTAGACGCTCTTCTCGCGTTCGAGTAGTTGCAGACCCATGTAAGCCGCACCGAGGTCGCCCGTCACGCAGATAAGGTCGGTGTCCTTCGCTCCGTTGCGGTAGACGATGTCCTCCTTGCGAGCCTCACCGATGCAGGTGATGCTGATGGCGAGTCCGGTGTACGACGATGTGGTGTCACCGCCAACGATGTCGACGCCCCACTTGTCGCAAGCCATGCGCAGTCCGCTGTAAAACTCCTCCATGTCCTCCACCTTGAAGCGCTTGCTCAACGCGATGCTCACGGTGAGCTGTCGCGGTGTGCCGTTCATGGCGAAGATGTCGCTGATGTTCACCATTGCCGACTTGTATCCGAGATGCTGCAGGTCGATATATGTGAGGTCGAAGTGTACGCCCTCCATGAGCATGTCGGTCGTTACGAGCACTTCAGAGTCTGGGTAATGGAGCACGGCGCAGTCGTCGCCCACGCCCTTCACGGTCGATTCGTTCTTTATTTTTATGTTGTCGGTGAGATGGTGGATAAGACCAAACTCACCAAGTTTTGAAATGTCGGTCATATATATAATTAATGTATACTGTTAAGCTCGACGAATCATCTCGCGCATGATTTCGGTCATGAGCGGCTGTGCGTTGTTGGCAGCTACCTGCACCTCCTCGTGCGATACCTCAACAGGAGTGTCCTCCAGTCCGAGGTCGGTGATGATAGAGATGCCGAATGTGCGGATGCCGCAGTGGTGAGCCACGATTACCTCAGGCACGGTGCTCATGCCTACGGCGTCGCCGCCGAGACGGTGGTACATCTTGTACTCAGCCGGAGTCTCGAATGTCGGACCCTGCACGCCTACGTATACGCCGTGCATCACGCGGATGCCCTTCTCCTCGGCAATCTGGTCAGCCTCCTTGATGAGAGCATGGTCGTAAGTCTCGTGCATATCCGGGAAGCGCGGACCGGTCGGGAAGTTCTTGCCGCGCAGCGGGTGCTCCGGGAAGAAGTTGATGTGGTCGGTGATGATCATCAGGTCGCCGATCTTGAACTCAGGGTTCATGCCGCCCGAAGCGTTGCTTACGAAGAGGGTCTTGATGCCCAGTTCGTACATCACGCGGATAGGGAACGTAACGTCCTTCATCGAGTAGCCCTCGTAGTAGTGGAAGCGTCCCTGCATCGCCATGATGTCCTTGCCGCCGAGCTTGCCGAAGATGAGCTTGCCAGAGTGGCCCTCAACGGTAGATATGGGGAAGTTAGGGATGTCTGAATATGAGAACTCGTAGCTGTCTGTGATTTCAGTTGCGAGCTGTCCGAGACCTGTGCCAAGGATGATGGCAGTTTCAGGCTTTGTGGTCATTCTTTCTTTTAACCAAGATGCTGTTTCTTGAATTTTTTCGTACATAGCTTATAATTTTATTGTTGAATTCTTCCTCCCCTCCGAGCATGAATTGTATGCGAATCGGTAGGGCATAGATATTTGATTTTGTTTCTTTCGAGAGTCCTTCCACGTGCTCAAGTCGTGTAGCGTCCTTCTCTGTGGTGACGATAATCTTCGGCTTGGGCATTGCGGCGAACGTGCTGTTGATGCGTTCCACGTCTTCTGCGGTGAACTGATGGTGGTCGCCGAAGGTGAGTGGCGTGATGCGCTTCGTCACCGTCTGCAGGTCTACCATCATCTGCTCTGGTGAGGCGATGCCCGTTAGCAACAGAATGTTAGTGTTCTTTGGCAGCGAGTTGAGCGAGATGCGCTCGTTCGAGAACAGCGCCTTCAGGGCGTTGTAGCGCAGCGTTGTGAAGTAAAGCTCCTGATAAGGATAGAGGTTGAGCGCGCGCTTCAGCACGCGGAACTCCATCGGCTTCAGGTCCTTCGGGCACTTCGTTATAATCACTATGTCGGCTCTCGACGTGCCCTCCTTCGGTTCGCGCATGCGTCCGGCAGGCAGCAGCTTGTCGTAGATTATCAGTCGGTGATAGTCGATGAGCAGAATGTTTATGCCCGGTTTCACGTAGCGGTGCTGGTATGCGTCGTCGAGCAGAATGGCGTCCACATCCTTTGTGGCTTCGTCAGTAGTGAGTCGGTCGATGCCGTGGCAGCGGTTCTTGTCTACCGCTACATAGATGTCCTTGTATTTGCTCTTCATCTGGAACGGCTCGTCACCAATTTCGGGCATTGTGGTGTCCTTGTCGGCGAGCAGATAGCCGCTACTCTTGCGCTTGTATCCGCGCGAGAGCACAGCCACGCGGAACTTCTCATGCAGCAGATTGATGAGATATTCCACGTGTGGAGTCTTGCCCGAGCCTCCCACCGTTATGTTGCCCACAGATATTACGGGTATGTCGAAGCTGCGGCTCTTCTTCAGTCCGATATTGAACATCCAATTGCGCAGTCGCACTCCCAATCCGTAGAGCCAGCTAAGCGGTAGCAGCCACTCGTTGATTTTTATAAAGTCGCCTTCTGTTCTCACATTTATTATAATTAAACGCTCCGTGCTGTCCTTTATATGTTATAAGGAAAAACAAGAGCAAGTTAAAGTATTGTCACCATTTCACCACAACACCATCTCACCACAACACCATCTCATTACTTGATGCTTATAGCGTATGGTATGCGTGCTTGGATAGCCTCGCGCTTATCGATAGAGCGCAGCATGGTGAACGGCTGGTAGAAGTCGCCGAGCGTCTGTCTGAGCTGTTCGTCAAGATAAGTTCCCGACGACGACATCGAGTTGAGCATAGCGTCCATCCACGAAGCCGCTGCAGGATAGTCGCTTGTGTAGTAGTCCTTCAGCTTTGCGAGCTCTGCAGCCTTCTTCACGGCGTCGTCGATGCCGCCCAGCTGGTCTACGAGCTTTATGTTGAGTGCGTCGGTAGCGAGCCAAACGCGTCCCTGTGCTATCTTCTCCACGCTTTCCACCGGCAGACGTCTGCCCTCAGCCACACGCTGGCGGAACAGACTGTATCCGCGGTTGACGCTTGCCTGCAGCATAGCCTTCTCTTCGGCGTTGAACGGGCGTGCCATGAGGTTGCCGAATGTAGAGTTGCGGTTGGTCTTCACCTCGTCGAAGCGCACGCCGAGTTTTGTTGTGACGAGTCCGCTGAGGTCGGGTATCACGGCGAAGATACCGATGCTGCCCGTCAGCGTGTTCGGCTGAGCCACGATCCACGACGCCGGAGCCGACATATAGTAAGCACCCGACGCAGCATAGTCGCCCATCGACACCACTACCGGTTTCACCTTGCGCAGCTCGCTCATCTGGTGCCACATCTGCTCCGAAGCGTAAGCGTCGCCGCCGCCCGAGTTGATGCGCACAACCACCGCCTTCACGTCGTCGTCGTTCATCAGGTCCTCAAGGTCTTTGCACACCTTGCGACTTGCTATATAGTTGTTGTTGCCGAACATCGTAGCAGCCTTTGGGTCCTGCACGATGTCGCCCTCTGCATAGTAGACGGCAATCTCGCTGCCTTCCACCTTGCCGTCCTTCACGTTGAGCATGTCGTTCAGAGTGAGCTGCGCAATGTCGTCGTCCTTCTCGAGCTTCATCATCTTCTTCACGGCGTCCTTCACCTGGTCGCCGTACATCATGCCGTCAACCATCTTTGCCTTCACGAGCGTCTCTGTAGCCTGCAGCGCGAGATACGAGTCGGCGTAGCTGTTGAGCGAGTCGACGCTTATGCCGCGGCTCTTCGATACGGCGTCGCATACGTTGCGCCATGTGCCGTCGATGAAGGTCTTTGTCTGCAAGCGGTTGGCGTCGCTCATCTTCTCCTCGGTGAAGGTCTCCGTCGCACTCTTGAATGTGCCTACCTTAACAACCTCCCATTTCACGCCGAACTTCGCCATGAAGTCCTTGTAGAACATGGTCTGCGCACCGATGCCGTGCCAGTCGACGATGCCCTTCGGGTTGATGTACACCTTGTCGGCTACCGACGCTACGTAGTAGGCGCCCTGCGTGTAGAAGTCGCCGTAAGCCACAATCCACTTGCCGCTCTTGCGGAAGTCGGCGAGTGCGTTGCGTATCTCCTGCAGCGTAGCGTAGTTGGCTGCAAGTGCGCCCGCTTCTATGTATATGCCTTTTATGTCGTCGTTAGCCTTAGCCTTCTTGATAGACGAGAGAATGTCGTTCAGTCCGCTGTTCAGCGAGTTGTCGCCTGTGAACATGCTGAGCGGGTTCTCCGATCCCTGCTCGCTGATAGTTCCCGAAAGATTGAGCACGAACACCGAGTTCTTCTCCACGTTCTGTGCGGCGTTGCCCGACGCTATCATGCCGATGATGCTCATCATACCGATAACGCCCATCACGATGAAGAATCCGAACATACCGACCATCGTGGCAAGCACGTTTTTGATGAAGTCTTTCATAAGTTTTTCTTTTTTAGAGTATAAAGTATTATTTGCAAATTTAGTCAAAAAACTTGAATTGTAAGACTGTTTGACGGAAAAACACTAACTTTGCAGTAGTTTTAAACAAAAATGACACATTGTTAGATTTATGCAGAACAAAAACTACATACTTCCTGCCGAGTGGCATCGTCAGTCATGCGTGCAACTCACATGGCCTCACGAGGATACCGACTGGCTTCCGTACCTCGACGACATCACCGAAACTTTCGTGCAGATAGCCAAGGCTGTGGCTCATTACGAGCCGCTTGTCATCGCCGCAAAGCATCCAGACGCGGTGCGCGAAGAGCTTGAGCAGAGTCTTTCTGACGAGGAGATGGAGAACGTGCGCATCTACGAGTGTGATAACAACGACACTTGGGCTCGCGACCATGCCTTCATCACGCTCATCCCCACTGCAGAAGGCAACGACATTCACGTAGGGGGTGCAGCAGTCTCTGCTGCACCAACCGAGCAAACGGTGCGTGACTACGGCAAGAATGCCGTAGCCTCCTGCCGCCTTCTCGACTTCCGTTTCAACGGATGGGGCGAGAAGTTCGCTGCCGACAAGGACAACCTCATCAACCGTACGCTCCATGCTCGCGGAGTGTTCGCTGGCGAGCGTGTCGACTATGACGACTTTGTGCTCGAAGGCGGTTCTATCGAAAGCGACGGACGCGGCACGGTGCTCACCACGAGCGTATGCCTTATGGCGCCCAACCGCAACCAGCCAATGTCGCAGGCAGAGGTGGAGCAGGTGTTGAAGGAGCGACTCTGCGCCCGCAAGATAGTATGGTTCGACCACGGACAGCTCATCGGCGACGACACCGACGGACATATCGACACCATCGTGCGCATTTGTCCCGACAATACGCTACTTTATGTGGGTTGCGACGACGAGAACGACCCGCAGTATGCCGACCTGCACGCTCTTGAGCAGCAACTGAAGGCTGCCACCGACGCCGATGGCAAGCCTTATCGCCTGCTGCGTCTGCCTATGCCCGACGCACTCTACGACGACGGCGACCGTCTGCCGGCTACCTACGCCAACTTCCTCATCATCAACGGCGCTGTCATCGTGCCTACATACGCACAGGAGGAGAACGATGCCCGTGCTTTGGCTCTCGTGGCTGAGGCTTTCCCCGGCTACGACATCATCGGCATCGACTCGCGCACTATCGTTCGTCAGCACGGATCTATCCATTGTCTCACAATGCAGTATCCTGCCGAGTGTCAGTTGGCGAAATAAACGGTTTGCGCAATGGCTATAGTAGAAATTGATTCGCTTGACTTCCCCGGTGTTGAGCTTTTCTCGAGTCTCACGGAGAAGCAGTTGCGCCACAGCTACGAAAAGGGTAGCGGCGTGTTCATCGTGGAGAGTCCGAAGGTCATCGATCGTGCGTTGATTGAGGGTTACGAGCCCTTAGCTTTGCTTTGCGAGCAGCGTCATGTAGTGGGCGATGCGGCAGAGATAATCAGTCGGTGTGGTGACATACCTGTATATACGGGCAGTCGCGAACTGCTTGCCTCGCTCACAGGCTACGTGCTTACGCGCGGCGTGCTCTGTGCTATGCGTCGCCCTGCGGAGCTAAGCGTTGAGGAGGTGTGCCGCGATGCGCGCCGTGTGGTGGTCATCGACGGTGTTGTCGACGCCACCAATGTTGGAGCTATGTTCCGCTCGGCTGCCGCTCTTGGCATTGACGCCGTGCTTATGACGCGCACTTCCTGCGACCCGCTCAACCGCCGTGCGGTGAGGGTGTCGATGGGTGCGGTGTTCTCTATCCCCTGGACATGGATAGACGGTCCGGTCAGCGACCTGAACCAATATGGCTTCCGCACCGCTGCGATGGCTCTCACCGACAATTCGGTGTCTATCGACGATGCTGCGCTGCTCGCCGAGCCTCGTCTTGCTATCGTCATGGGCAACGAGGGCGACGGACTGCCTGCCGCTACTATCGCTGCCGCCGACTATGTGGTGCGCATACCGATGGCGCGCGGCATCGACTCGCTCAATGTTGCCGCAGCTGCTGCCGTGGCTTTCTGGCAGTTGAGATGAGGCTTTTTAACCGAAAATGGCTATCTTTGCAACAAAATAAATACGTAGTAAGATTATGAAACACTTGAAAATAGGATATCTTCAGCAGCACAACGTGGCTGACGTGAAGACAAACATGCAGCGTCTTGCCGACGGCGTGCGCGACCTCGCAAAGCGTGGCGCAGAACTCGTTGTGCTGCAGGAACTGCACAACTCGCTCTACTTCTGTCAGGTGGAGGATGTAGACAACTTCGACCTTGCGGAGCCTATCCCCGGTCCGTCTACCGACTTCTACGGCGCATTGGCACGCGAGTGCAACGTGGTTATCGTCACATCGCTCTTCGAGCGCCGTGCTCCGGGTCTGTACCACAACACGGCTGTCGTCATGGAGCGCGACGGCTCTATCGCTGGCAAGTATCGCAAGATGCACATCCCCGACGACCCTGCCTACTACGAGAAGTTCTACTTCACACCGGGCGACCTTGGCTTCCGTCCGATTCAGACCAGCGTGGGCAAGCTCGGCGTGCTCGTATGCTGGGACCAGTGGTATCCCGAGGCAGCGCGACTGATGGCTCTGCAGGGCGCCGAACTGCTCATCTATCCTACAGCTATCGGCTACGCTGCGTCTGACACCGAGGACGAGCAGCAGCGTCAGCGCGAGGCGTGGACAACCGTGCAGCGCGGTCATGCAGTAGCCAACGGACTCCCCGTAGTGTCGGTCAACCGCGTAGGCTTCGAGCCCGACCCGAGCAAGCAGACACCGGGCATCGAGTTCTGGGGTTCGTCAATGGTTGTGGGTCCGCAGGGCGAGATGCTCTATCGCTCGGCTCCCGACGCTGAGGACAGCGTGATCGTGGAGGTAGACCTTGCTCACAGTGAGGACGTGCGCCGCTGGTGGCCCTTCCTTCGCGATCGCCGCATCGACATGTACGGCGAGATAACAAAGCGATTTATCGACTAATAATTCTCGATTGCCGTTTTTATCTTCCATATCTTCCAGCTATGGGCGTCGTGCAATCGTAATGTGTTGAAGACCAAACATAAACGGATATAAAGATGGCTGGAAGATAGTCCGCAAAACGGGCGTATCTTCCAGCCATCTTCCATCTTTTTCTCGGTATCTACCAGCCCGAGGCTTTATTTTCCCATTTCTTTAAACTCATTATACACAGCCAGACCTTTTACTGTCAGGAGGTATTTCTGACGCGGATGGCGGGGGGAGTCGGGATATTTCATTGTGACAAGTCCTCCGTTGATGGCAGGAGTAAGAGAGTATTCGATAAAGTTGGGGCGGTTTCTCAATCCTACAGCATCCATCATTTCTTTTATACCTTTTTCTTCAGCACCGATTACTATAACCAAACGCTTTACATTTTCGCTCAATGAGCTAACGGAATTGTTTGTACTTGTATGGGTACTTGTATGGGTGCTTGTATGGGTACTTGTATGGGTGTCGCAATCATCCTGGTAGCCAATAAGCATATAGCGGTTTTTCAATTCGTTTTCTTTCTCCAATATCAAATTGCGGAAAAACTTGATTAGAAAAGACTTGTTCGGCTCTATTCCTTTTAATGGATTGCGATAGTTGGCACGTACTAATGCGTTACGGAAGTACCACGAATTGTTTGCAAACAAATCATTGTTTACCTTGAATCCGATAGATCGCAGATACTTGATGACGAATACCGCCGTTGTTCTTGTGTTGCCTTCGCGGAATGGGTGGTTCTGCCAAAGCAACGTGACGAAATCAACGATATGTTCTATGATTTCATCGGTGGTCAGTCCTTTGTAATAGAACTCTTTCTCTTGCTGTATATCATACCTCAATGCCATCATGATGTCTGCTGCACGTCCATATACAACGGAGTCGTCTTGAAGCACCCATTCTTTCTTGCTAATGTCGTAAGTGCGTACCTCGCCTGCGTGTTTGAACACACCTTCAAACAGGTGTCTGTGGATATTCAGAAATTCCAACGCTGTAAACGAGAACGACTTTTCGCTCAGCAGTTTTGCAATATTGGCTGCAACTCGGTCAGCTTCTTCCTTTTCTTCATCGTCCTTGTCATGTGTGGTCTTGTTGATATAATAAGATTTCAGCCGCTCCCTAACATCATCAATGGTGATATCGCCTTCAATATGGCGTACAGCAGTCTCTCTTAGATAGTCGGACACCTTCAGTCCATCCACATCCTGCAGACCGATTGCTGTACGCCATGCAGAAGCCTTTTCTTGTTTATGCGGCTCTGCCATACGTTCGTAGGCTTCGAAGTCGATATATAGTTGCTTGTTATTGCTCATGATTATCTATCTTTTTCGTTAGTTGCAACTGGTGTTATACAGAATGCAAAGATACACATTTTTGGCGAGAAGGTGAAGAAGAAAGCTGGGAAATCGTTTCACTCCGCCTGCGGCTGTCTGCGTGTGAGATAAAGGTAGAACACGCTGATAATCAGTGGCACTACGGCAAGCTCCGTGGCGAGCTGAAAGATGCGCTGATAGTCGGCGATGGTGAGCATGAGGCTGGCTAATGCGCCAACGATGACGAACGGCGTGGCGATGAGCGTGCGCGCTATTGCGTGGCGCAAAGTGCTGTCGGGCATGTTGCGCGTGAAGCGCACCACCACCTTCTTCACCATGCTAAGAGCGAAGCCCAATGCGGCGTGACCCACAGCCAGCGAGGCTGCTACGATGCTGAGTGGCGCTGCCGTGTTGTAGCTGAGGAAGAGCTGTGCGGCGCCCGGAACGGCGAGCAGCAGGGCTGAGGGCAGCAGCCAACGACGCAGTCCGTGGCGGCGTATGGCGTATATGCCGAGAATATAGCCGACGGTGATGGCGATGACGGCTGCTGTGCCTTGCGCGTAGGCGAACTCCTGCGGCGACATGCCCAGTCCGTCGTTGTGTGGCTTGGCTATGACGAAGAGTGGGGTGGTGAGGGCGAGCAGCGTTTCGGGCAGCAGGAAGAGCGGCAGAAACATCAGTGTGGCGATGTCGTCCTTGCGCTGCAGCATACGGCGCATAGTCTCTCTGAACTCGCCGCGATGCAGACCCATCGTAGGCTTCGGCTTGGCGTAGCCGTGCGGTCCGCCGGGCAGGAAGAGGGTGTGCCAGAGCCACAGAAACAGTTCCACGCCTGCCATCACGTAGAACACAAAGCTCCACGAGTAGCGTATGTTGCGTGTCACGACTTCCATATTGCCGCCCACCATAGCCATTACTCCGCAGCCGAAGAGGAGGGCAATAATTGATGTTGTGGTGTTGAGGTGTTGGGGTGTTGAGATTTGAGGTGTTGTGGTGTTGAGATGTTGAGATGTAGATGTTGAGGTGTTGAGATGTTGAGATGTAGATGTTGAGGTGTTGATGTTGAGGTGTTGAGGTGTTGAGGTGTTGAGATGTTGAGATGTTGAGGTGTTGAGGTGTTGAGGTGTTGAGGTGTTGAGATGTTGAGGTGTTGAGGTGTTGAGATTTGACGAATGTAATGTCACCATCTCACCATCACAACACCTCAACTTCTTCATCGGCGTGTCGACATAGAAACGGTGCAGGGCGATGTTGTAGAACAGAGCCGAGCAGACGAAGAACGGCATGAAGCATGCCGTGCCCAGCAGCCAGTAGCTCGTATGGAGCGTGAAGGCTACGGCGGCGAGCGAGAGAGCGGAGATGAACTGTGTGGAGAGAATCCATACCTTTGTGGTGCCCCAGAAGTGGGTGACTATCATCTCGAACAGCGGGCGCAGCAGCACGGGCAGACATAGCAAGGCGATGGCAAGCGCTGTATCGGGGGTGTCAAGTCCCATGCGGCGCAGCATCACCATCGTCAGAACAAGCACAGACACAGCCAATCCGTCACCGAACATCAGCGACGGAAACCACAGGCAGCGGGTCTTTGCACCTCTGCGGTGTGTGCGGTAGGTTGTTTTCTTTTGCTTGTCTGTCATTATTTTTTCTTTCCGAACTCAGGGTCAATCTTCAGGAACGCCGTCACGAGGAACGTGATCAGGCAGCACGCCATCACGAAGATGAAGAACATCTTGTAGCCCATGATGTCCTTAACGTAGCCCGACACCATGCCCGGCAGCATCAGTCCGAGATAGGAGATGCCGGTGCATATAGAATAATGTGAGGTGCGGAACTTGCCCTGACTGTAGTAAAGCATGTAGAGCGTCAATACGGTGAAGCCCAAGCCATAGCCGAACTGCTCCACGAAGAGGCACGACGATACGACCCACAGATTAGAGTCGAGCGTGTAGCTGAGGTAGATGTACACTACGTCGGGCAGTGTGATGGCGCATACGAGCGGCCACAGCCAGCGCTTCATGCCGTCGCGACTGACGAGCACGCCGCCGAGTATTCCGCCCAAGAGCAGTCCGATGAGTCCCACCGTGCCCTGCGCCAGTCCGTACTCCTCGGGTGTCAGAGCCATTCCGCCTTCGGCTGTAGGTCGCATGAGGAACGTCTTTGTCATCGTGTTCAGCAGAGCTTCCGGAAAGCGGTAGAACAGCAGGAATAGCATCACGAACACGGTCTCCTTTGTGCCGAACTTGCAGAAGAATGTGGCGAGCATAGTCTTCAGTTCGCTTGCCACCTCTCCAACGCTCTTCTCCGAACTAACATCATCGGCAGGACGCGGCATCATCTTGCAGTGGTAGAGCCAGATGCCGATGAAGAGTGCCGCGAGCGCGTAGAAGATAAGCGTCCAGGTGTAGACCACAGGCATCTGCAATTGATGTTCAAGGAAGCCGGCGAGCGACACGAGCGCGCCGTTCACGAAGATGACGGCGAGTCGATAGAACGTATTGCGCAGTCCGACGTACTTCGCCTGGTTGTGCTCGTCAAGCTCTATCATGTAGAAGCCGTCGGCAGAGATGTCGTGTGTGGCACTGGCGAACGCCATTGCGAAGAGGAAGAACATCGTGCCCTGAAACCAGAACGACGTAGGCAGCGTGAAGGCGATGCCAGCCAGCGCACTGCCCATGAGCAGCTGCATCGTGAGCACCCACCAGCGTTTTGTCTTCAGCAGGTCGATGAACGGACTCCATAGCGGCTTCACCACCCAAGGCAGAGCCAGCCAGCCCGTGTAGAGTCCCACCTCAGCATCGCTCAGTCCCATCTGCATCAGCATGACTACCGACAGGGCTGTAACGACAACGTTGGGCAGGCCTTCTGCGAAATATAGTGTGGGGATCCATGCCCACGGATTAGTCTTTTTCAATTATTAATTTTTAATTTTTAATTATTGCCAAAGGCAATTTTGTGTTTTGAGTTTTGGATTTTGAGTTGCGAATTCTTAATTCAAAATTGGTGCAGTTCTTGCTTGGTTGGTGCACTTGAGACAAGTGCACCCCCTGAAACTACTTATATATCCTCTTTATCTCCGCTCCGCGGTAGTAGTGCAGCAGGATTTGGTCGTAGTTATAGCCCTTGGCGCCCATTACTGCAGCACCAATCTGGCAGAGTCCCACGCCGTGTCCCCAGCCTGCACCCGTGAGTCGGAATGTCTGCGGCACACCGTCCTTTACGTCCTCCTTGTCAACCACGAAGGCGCTACTGTAGAGATGCGTATCGCTGAGCGTACGGCGTATCTCCAGTTCCTTACCGATAGTGAAGGTGCGCTCCGATCCCACAATCTTCAGGCGGCAGATGCGTCCGCTGCTGCCACGCTCCACCGGAACGAGGTCGAGAATGTCGCCGAACTCCATCTTCAGACGCTCTGTGATGAGGCTCTTCAGCTCGTCCTGCGTGTATGTGACGTGCCAGCGATAGAAGTCGGTCGTCTCCTGGTCGTAGTCGTTGAGCACTTCCGAGAGTATCTTCTTGTCGTCGGTGTTGCAGAACGACTCCGGCGCCGTGCGAATCCAGCGTTCGGCGTTTTCCTCTACGGTCAGGTCGGGCAGTTCTGCGGCTCCGGCGTTGTTGCATCCGCAAGAGCTTGCGTCAGCCACGTCGCGTATCGCCGCAAGATACGGTTTCTTCACGTTCTCCCAGCAATACTGGAACTCCTCCGTCGCGCCGCCGCAGCACTTGCTGAAGCGTGCGTCGCATATCTCGTCGTTGTCCATCAGTATCTGTCCGCGTGTGGCGTGTATAGCCTCCGCCACATGCTTGCTCGTAGCCTTTGTGATGCCCTGATAGCGCTGGCAGTGGTCGTCGGCGCATACGTCGAAGATGGTGTGGTCTTCGCGGTCGTACCACTTTATCAGCTCGTCGTCCTTGCGTATGAACGAGAAGAAGCCGCTGCCTCCGGCGCCCGTCTGCTGCTTGTGGCGCTGTTCAATCTGCGCAAGCAGCCAGCTGCGCGAGATGACGGCGTGCGCCTTGAGCAGTTCGAGGCTCGATGTGGCGCTCATCTCGCTTGAGATGACGCTTTCAAGATACGACTCCACGGGCAGTTCGTTGATGGCGCAGACGCGGTCTGAGTCTACCACGAGGCGCAGCGTGCCCAGGAAGGTCTGCGTCTCCTGACGCTCCCAGTGGAAGTTGACGCCGATTGTGACATCGTGCAGAGAGAACGAGGCGTCGTTCTGCTGCGGATGTAAAGTAAGCTCGCGATACTGGTTGCCGTTCCACAGAATGCCGCCCTCATGGAACTCAACCACCTGCTCGCCCTCAATCAGGTTGCCCTTAGCCATGTACGGCTTGTTGAGCGAGAAAGATATCTTCGCGCCGCTCACGATGCCTACCGATACGTTTGGCTGCTTGCCTGCGAAGTGGGTGTTAGAAGCGAGGTTGCCCGCTGCAAGTGTGCGCAGCTTCTCGGCTGTCTCGTTGAACGTAGCCGTGTCCATGCCGCACTCCTTCAAGATAGCTACGGCTTCGTCTGCGCTGAGCGTATTGAAGTCTTCGCTACGCGGTGTGACGATGAAGCCCGCCATGTCGAGCGAACCCGGACTGACGAGGCGCTTCTGCTCGCCGTCGGCGAAGTAGCAGTCGGGACGATGCTTCGTGCGTGGTATCACCACCACCTGATAGTCGTCGCCGTCGCGCCATGCTATGATGTTCATCATCGGCTCGGTATCGCCGCCGTGCATCGGCAGCGCCGAATAGAGCTTGCGGAAGAGCTGTTCGCCCGTGTGCTGGTCGGTGGTGCGTATAGAGAATACGGGCACGGCGAAGCCGCGTACGGCTGTTATCGCGCCGCGCTCGTCGTTCTTTATGATCACTTCGGTGTCGCGGCTCAGTCTGGGCCAGTTGGTCTGCAGCGGCAGCATGCCCGAACATACAGCCTGGAAGTGCATGTGGTCGGGAGCCGACGCGCCGCACTTCGGTCCGTTATAGAACACCGTCAGCGTCGGATAGGCATTGAGCAGTCGGTAAATCTCGCCATAGTTCATGCCGATGCTCTGCGGACGGTGCGTGCGCAGCGGAATGGTGAAGTGTTGGGGCATGATAGGGAAGGGGTTGACGAGCAGCGTGAAGTTCTTGTCCACCTGCTTCTGCATCTGCTCCTTCGGTCGGTTCTGCTCGCAGAGGAAGCAGGGGCGCTCGGCGATAGTCTTGCGGTCGATGTTCGCGCCCGTAGAGACGATGCGTGCGGGGTTGAACTGCAGCTTGAGTGTAATCTCGCCGCACGACAACTCGCGTGTCTTCACGTTGCGCAGGTCGTGGAAGTGCTGTCTGGCATCCTCCCACACCTCCAGCTGGCGGTTGAAGAAGCGCTGCAGCGAACTGTCGGCTGAGGCGTCTGCGGTGCCTTCGGAGAGTTGCTGGCGCGCCGCAATCTCCAGTGTGCGCAGGCGGTCCTTATACAGGTTGTTGGCGTTCTGGCGCTCTATGCTGAGGGCGGCGTCGCTGTTGCCGTCCCAGCGGCGGCACAGATAAAGCTCGTCGAAGATTCTGCCGATGCGGTACTTGCGGCTGAAGGCAAGTCCGAGGGCGTAGTCCTCGCCGTACGACGTGTTCGGGAACTGAATCTGTCGCAAGATAGGCGTGAAGAAAGCGCGCGGCGCGCCGAGTCCGTTTATGCGCAGCGCATTGTTCGGTCCGTTCTGGTCGGTCCACTCCTTGTGGTCGATAAGTCCCGGCGGGAGCGTCTCGAGCTGGAAGTTGCACATGCGGTAGGAGCCCACAATCATCGCAGCCCCCTGCTTGTGAAACTCGTCGACGATGCGCTGCAGCGTCTGCAGCGACGAGTAGAGGTCGTCGCTGTCGAGCTGCACGGCGAAGCGTCCGCAGCGTGCGTCGTCGACAGCCACGTTCCAGCAACCGCCGATGCCGAGGTCGGTGCGCTCAGGAACGATGTGTATGAGGCGCTTGTCCTCGGCAGCAGCCGCTTCGAGGATGTCTGAAGTGCCGTCGGTGGAGTGGTTGTCCACCACTATTACGTTATACTTGAATGTAGTCTTCTGTGCGAGAGCCGATCCGACAGCGTCGGCGATGGTCTTGGCGCGGTTGAAAACAGGTATAATCACCGAAGCCTCGTACGTGAAGTCCTGCTCGCTGTAGTCGGGCTTCATATACTTCGACGTGTCTACCGTAGCGCCAATCTTGTCGAGGTGCTTCGTTGCCGCCTGTTCCATCTCTATCTGCACCTCACGGTTGCGTGGGTTGACGTAGTCGAACTGGCGCTCGCCGCTCTTGCGCGAGTCGGTCTCCACCTGCGTGTACAGATACTCGTTAAGATGGAAAATCTGCGACTTGCGGCTTATGTACAGGCGCAGGTCGTAGAAGCCCGCCCACTTGTAGTCGGCGAGATGCTGCTTCGCCGCGTACTCGTGCAGCAGCGATGCGCGTATGAGCACGAGCTGTCCGAAGTCGAAGTCGTCGCGTATGCTGCCCGTCTGATAGTCGATGGTAGGATGTTTCTCCTGCACGCCGTCCTTCTGTATGTAGCAGTCGGCGTACACCATACCCGCATTGCTGTCGGTAGCCACGCGCAGCAGTCGGTCGAGCGCGTGCAGTCCGAGGCTCACCGGCGTGTGCTTCAGGCTCAGCAGCACGTATTCGGCGTCGGTATGCTCCTCGATGGTGAGCAGCGTCTTTGTCGACGTCAGTCCGTCGACGGCAATCACTGTGCAGTCGCTGATGCTGTCCGAGTCGCCGCACGCGCAGATGTCGCTTGCGGCGCTCACGAGCAGGTTTATATGCTGTGTAGTCTTGCTTTGGCTCAGCGTCTGCAGCGAGTCGGCAATCTCGGCTACATCGTTGCAGGGCAGAAAGCAATCAATTTTCTCTCTCATTGTTGTTTATAGTTTTTGCAAGTCCGCAAGAAACGCTTTCAGTGTTATCACGTCTACTTTCGGAAATGATATTTGTTTCAGAATATTGAAGTGATGGTCTTGTGTTACAATATACTTTGCGTTGCCAATAATGGCGCAGTCAACAAATTTATTGTCGTCTTCGTCTGCTTCTATAAGATGGAAAGCATACGAAGGTGATATAAGTTTTATGTTTTTCCTGTTTAAAATGGCTGTGATGATGAATTCGGAAACCAAAGGTGATATGTTTCGCGCTATAACTTCCGAGTATTCCTCTATGATATCATTTGTTACGCACAGAACGTACTTGCCATCAAGAAAGTCTTGCCACACTTGATAGTATTCATTCTGTGCCGAAATAGCCATAATCAGACAGTTGGTATCCAAGACAATGTTCATAGCTTTCTATCGTTTGTAAGGAGTTCTTTCGTGAAGATTCTCAAAGCTTTCGAACTTTGCCTCGTTCATCTTTCCGTTAGCCCACATAGCGTCTATCTCTTCCTTCGCTTTCTTTGCGAAGAAATCGGATATCGCTTGTTTCAAGTCAGCTAAAGCCTCGGGACTTTTCACCCATTGCATCATATTGAGTATATCAATCTGCGCATCGTTCAGTACTGTTGCTGCCATATTGTTTGCTTTAAAGTTATTAGTAAATGTCCTTTTATTAGATTAAGATGTGCGCTTCCGCGCAAAATCTATATGCAAAAGTAATGTTTTTTATCTGAAAAACGGAGTAAAAACGGCTTAATTTATGCGTTTGTAGTCAAATGATTTTGGCGTTCGGATTATTTGCAGTAATTTTATACATTGAAAACAAATCGATTACTCTAAAACAACATATTTCGCGATGAATAAGAATATTCTCTTAGCGAGCGCCGCCCTCTCCGTAGTGCCTACGCTCGTGGCTGCGAAGGCGCCTGGAAAGCGTGTGCAGCCGAAACAACCCAACATTATATTCATATTGTGCGACGACATGGGCTACGGCGACCTCGCCTGCTACGGACAGCCCTATATCAGCACGCCCAACATCGACCGCATGGCTGAGGAAGGCATGCGCTTCACGCAGGCTTACGCCGGTTCGCCGGTGTCTGCGCCCTCGCGCGCTTCGATAATGACGGGTCAACATTCGGGTCATGGACACGTGCGCGGCAACCGCGAATACTGGTCAGCCGAGCATACCGTGATGTACGGCAACAACGTAGACTTTGCCGTTGTGGGTCAGGAGCCTTACGATCCGCAGCACAAGATTCTGCCCGAGATGCTGAAGGACAACGGCTACACCACAGGCGTCTTCGGCAAGTGGGCTGGCGGCTACGAAGGCTCGCCCTCTACGCCCGACAAGCGCGGCGTAGACGAGTTCTACGGCTACATCTGCCAGTTTCAGGCGCATCTGTATTATCCCAACTTCCTCAACCGCTACTCGCGCTCTATGGGCGACACGGCGGTAGTGCGCGAGGTGATGGAGCAGAACATACAATACCCCATGTTCGGACGCGACTACCATAAGCGCCAGCAGTATTCGGCGCGCATCATTCACGACAAGGCGCTCGAGTGGATTGACAAGCAGGACGGTAAGAAGCCGTTCGTGGGCTTCCTTACGTACACCCTGCCTCACGCCGAACTGGCACAGCCCTACGACAGCATCGTGGAGGGCTACGAGAAGAAGTTTTTCGTCGACAAGACGTGGGGCGGACAGGAAGGCTCGCGCTACAACGCCGTGGAGCATACCCACGCACAGTTTGCCGGAATGATAACGCGTCTCGACCAGTACGTGGGCGAGGTGATGGCGAAGCTGCGCGAGAAGGGCCTCGACAAGAACACGCTCGTCATCTTCACCTCCGACAACGGACCTCATGAGGAGGGCGGCGCCGACCCCGAATTCTTCGGACGCGACGGCAAGCTGCGCGGACTCAAGCGTCAGTGTTACGAGGGCGGCATACGTATTCCGTTCATCGCATGGTGGCCCGGACACGTCAAGGCGGGCGAGGTGAACGACCTGCAGTTCGCCTTCTACGACCTCATGCCTACGTTCTGCGACCTCGCCGGCGTGAAGAACTTCCGCAAGCGCTACACCAACCGCCAGCTCGCGGGCGACGGCTTCGACGGACTCTCCATTGCTCCGACGCTCCTCGGCGACGATGCCAAGCAGCTGAAGCACGACCATCTCTACTGGGAGTTTCACGAGACCGACCAGATTGCTGTGCGCCGTGGCGACTGGAAGCTGATTGTCGTAAAGGGCAAGCCGCGCCTGTACAACCTCGCCACCGACCTGCACGAGGACAACGACGTGAGCGCTGCGCATCCCGACATAGTAGCCGAGCTTGTAGATGTTATACGCAAGGAGCATGTAGACAATCCGCTGTTCAAGGTGACGCTACCTTATTAATATACTTATTGAAATCTTACTGATTGCTCGTAACGTACTGATGTTCAGTAATTCACATGACTTATCATGACAACAAGGGAATCGTATGGGTGAAGAATGGTGCCGACAAGCGCAAAGTGTTCGATAATGTTGAACTTGCAGAAATGATGACCGACTGCGGTAGTTTTGCGCCAGACGAGGCAGCTGTTAGGGATGCAACTGTCAACGACTTAGACACTCTGACACTGACTTAGACACCGACCATGACACTTTTGCCGAAGACCATGACACTCAACTTAGACACTCTGACACCGACTTAGACACCGACCATGACACTTTTGCCGAAGACCATGACACTATACATAGTTACCATGACACTAAAAGAGTGCCATTGACGAATAAACAGAAGGATATAGTAAACTTCTGTAGCGTGCCAAGAACAAGTAGGGAAATTTTGGAAAGAGCCGGTGTTGTCTATCATACAAAAAATATAGCTAAATACATCACATCCCTTGTTGCAGCAGGATATTTGCAGATGATTAATCCGGATAATCCTACAGCAAGCAACCAGAAATACAAGAAAGTAACCCGTTGGCGGAATTAATTTAAGTTGATAAATATGAGTAAAAAGTTGCACA
>NZ_JAHQUY010000003.1 GCF_019052365.1 Leyella stercorea | reverse complement strand
AAGAAATCTTTCCAATGCTATATGCCTGATAGTTTCCTTTTCCTTTATATAGCCCAGTACATACCACCTTCTATTATAAACCTTCATGGAATAGGGTTGCATTGTAAGTGTTTCTCGTTGTCCCTCATAGCGTTGATAGTCAATTATGAGTTCTGTATTAGTCCTCATAGCTTCAACCACGTTATCAAAGTATGCTGTACCATGAGGTATCTCTTCTAGTAAGATGCGGTCGCGCATCATATTGAATGTTGAGAAATCCTGTGGAACACTATATTTTCGTAATAGCAGTTGGGCATAAGGATTCTGTTTTAGCACTTCTGGATTCTTGATATAATATGTGTACCCCTTGGATTTATCACATTCTATGATAACCCCAAACATTTCTTCGATACTTTTACGGTGTTCGTGAAATGTACGAATTGGCAAACCACCCATGTAGGCATAAGGAGAACCTTCCCATATCCTGACAATATGGTCGTAAGTTAAAGGGATTCTTGAGCAACTAATAGTATCAAGTAGCCAAATATATCTGAGATAGGTTTTACTTATCATGATTCGTATTTTTCTACAAATCAAAACCGGATTAGCAACGAGTTTTTTATATTCCGTATATTCTTTATTTCTTATTCGTCTTCACCATATTCGTCTACCGCATCATTTTCGTCCTCAACGGGCAGTTCGCCGATAGGCAACTGTCGGTCGATGATAGCGTTGAACGAGATGATGGTCTCGGAACGTGAGAGACCAAGCGGCTGCAGCTTATCGTGAATGATGTTGAGCAGATGATGGTTGTTGTGGGCGTATATCTTTATGAACATATCGAAGCCGCCCGTAGTGTAATGGCACTCCACAACCTCGGGTATCTTCTTCAACTCATCTACCACATCATCGAACTTCGCCGGATTCTGCAGGTAGAGTCCGATGTAAGCACACGTCTCATAGCCGAGCTTCTCAGGGTCGATGATGAACTGCGAGCCTTTAAGCACGCCCAGATTGTTGAGTTTCTGTATGCGCTGATGTATCGCAGCGCCACTCACGTTGCACAGACGAGCCACTTCCAAGAACGGGATGCGAGCGTCGCCAGCTATCAGCTTTAATATCTTCTTGTCTAAAGAGTCTAAATTATAATGTGCCATCTGATATTTGTTTGTTTTTTGTACTAATTTATGCAAAGGTAGTGCAAATAAATTTATACTGCAACATTTTTGCACGAAAAACTCACAAATCGAAAGTATCGGATAAATCGGCGTAAACTACTTCTTCTGTTCCGCCGAATAGCTCATTCGGCGCACGTCGGCCCTGCGCAGCGCCATCTTCACCTCGTTTATCAACGACATCGGCGTACTGCGGTCGGCCTTTACCGACACAATTTGCTGCTCCTGGTCGTCGCCCGACATGGCTTTGCGCTCAGCGTTCACGTACGTTGTCACCTCTTCCGGCGTAGCATACTTGTCGTTGAGCTGCACCGTTATGCCCTTATACGACTGAACGATGCCCGGCACAGCCTCCGACGGCCTGCCGATGTAGACATACGACACGGCACTCTTCTTCGTGAGGCGCGTCAGCTCGGTGCCCTGCGGCACACGGAAGCGCACCTTCAGCGTCACCTGTCGCATGTGCGTAACGACCATGAAGAAGAACAGAACGGTGAAGATAAGGTCGGGCAGCGACGATGTGTTGAGTGTCGGCACGCTGCGGTCAATGCTTCTGCGTATCATTCTGCGCCTCCTTTCTTCTCGTCCACCGCCTTTGAAGTTTTATTATCCTCAGTAGAGTTATTAACATCTGCTGTGTTATAAGTTTCCGAAAGATGTTGCGGGTAAATATCGCGCACTTTCTTGCGCTGCTCGTCGGTGCAGCTGGCATAGTCGCGATGATAGCGGCGCTTAGCCTCAGCGTTGCGCAACTCAGCGTAAGCAGCTACAATCTCGTTCTCAAGCGTGAAGTAAGTGTTATAGTCGGAAGCCGGATTAGCGTCAACCAATATAAGATGCTGTGCGCCGCGCATCCGCACAAAGTCTACGATACGGCGGCGTATATCCTCAACGGCAACAGGCTTGTCGTTGAGCATCACCTCGTTCTGTGCCGTAATGCTGAACGCCAGCGTGTTCTCCTTCGACACATCCTTTGCCTCGTCGGTCTGCTCCTCCTTATCGAGCAGCGGCAGTTGGCGCACAAGTCCTTTGTCCACATCCATCGACGACGTGACGAGGAAGAATGTGAGCAGCATGAAAGATATATCGGCTGTCGACGTAGTATTAAGCGACGGCACCGAGTGTTTTCTACGTTTTATAAGCATAAGCCTTATTGTTTATAGGCCGAACTAAGCCTTTTGGGAAGGTGGCGTTTAAGCCTTTCTAAGCCTTCTTAAGCCTTTCTAAGCCTTTCTAAGCCTCTTTAAGCATTCTAAGCCTCTTTAAGCATTCTAAGCCCTCCCCGACGGGGAGGGTTGGGAGGAGCTTTTACCTGATGTATCGTGTCGATCCATACACGATGGCTCCGACAGCAACCACGATGAGCAGCAGCGATGTGCCGATGAACATGCCGGCTGTGCGCAGCCAGAAAGTGTCTGTAAAGCGTTCGCCGTTCACCATGAGCGCATCGGTGCTCGAAAGAGCATAGGTGAGCACGAAGGAGAGCACTGTTCCGACGACGACCGCCACAGAGATGCGGCGCGCCGGCACGTTGTTCACAACCACGTTCTCGCCCTTGTTCTTGCGCACGCCGTTGACAGCGCCGAGCACAGCTAAGCCGAGCGTAGCGAACGTAAGCACGATCATGAACCATATCAGCGCATCCGTAAGCAGCGGCGCACTATAGTCGGGATTATCGTCATACGGCATGTCGTAGCCGATAATCCAGAACAGTGCGAACAGCACCACTATCACACCTATTAATATATAGAATATGCGACTTGACAGCTGCATCGCCGTCAGATGTCGCAAATCAACAATCTTCTTCATCTCAACACCCTTTCTTATACTTGAGCAACGCGTCGAGCAGCGTTATCGCGCTCTCCTCCATCTGCGCCGTGAGATGGTCTACCTTAGAGAGCACATAGTTGTAGAACAGCTGCAGGATGAGCGCCACAATGATACCGAAGATAGTGGTGATGAGCGCCACCTTCATACCCGCAGCCACGATAGTAGGATTGATGTCGCCCGCAATCTGTATCTGCTCGAACGCCATCACCATACCGATAACCGTGCCAAGGAAGCCGAGCGACGGCGCCATAGCAATGAAAAGCGTAATCCACGAGCAACCCTTCTCAAGGTTAGCCGCCTGCACGGAGCCGTAAGCCGCCACTGAGCGCTCTATGTCCTCCATCGTTGTGTCGACACGCAGCAAGCCCTGATAGCAGATAGAGGCCACCGGTCCGCGTGTGTTGCGGCACTGCGTCTTGGCGCCCTCAATGTCGCCAGCCTCAATCTTCGCGTCTATCTCGCGCATAAACTTCTTTGCGTTTATCTCAGACATGCTCAGATAGATGATGCGCTCGATGCAGAACGCCAGGCCCAGCACGAGAGCCAGCGCCACGAGCGACATGAACGAGGCGTTGCCCTCGATAAACTTCTCCTTAAGTATCTTATGCAAGCCGCCGCCCGAGTTCTCCGCTCCTTCGGCTATCTCCACTGGCACTACAGCCGCAGAGTCGGCGTCCTGCTGAACGGTGGGCACGGCAGCCTCAGCCGCCACCTGAGCGCTATCTGCAGGCGCAGCGTAGGCAGAAGCGCCAAACGTAGTGAACAACATCAATGCAATGATGCACAACGCAGTAAGTGTGTGGCATCTAACAAAATTTCTCATAGTTCTTGTATATTTACTAAAAACTGCCACAAAGCTAACCCGAATTGCGGCATTAATATCGTTGCAAAAGTAGTTATTATTTTTTTATTGACGTAGTATTTAGCATATTTTATGTAACTTTGCAGAGATTAGCAACAGCTTATTTACAAAGTAACGGAAACAACATATAGAAACATGACAATAAGAAATCTGTCTTTAGCCCTCATAACGCTGATGGGCATAGCGCTGCCTGCCAATGCGCAGTACGCCTGGCAGGAGTACGACGAGCGCATGCCGTCGAAACAGCGACTGGACAACAACATAGGCTACAAGGTGGAGATGCAATCTTCGTTCTCGAAGGACAAGACTCCGCTCTGGCTCAACGCCAACAAGCACGGCCTAAGCTCGCTCGACGAGTTCAACGGCTACGTGCGCGGCGCCGTGATGCGCCCTCTCTCCACCGACTCGGCTCGCCGCTGGGCGATAGGCTACGGTGTGGACGTGGCTGTGCCGGTGAACTACACGTCGAACGTCGTAGTGCAGCAGGCTTTCGCCGAGGCACGCTGGCTGCACGGCGTGCTCTCCGTGGGCGCCAAGGAGTACCCTATGGAGCTAAAGAGCCAGACGCTGAGCAGCGGTTCGCAGACATTAGGCATCAACGCCCGACCAGTGCCGCAGGTGCGCATCGCCCTGCCCGAATACTGGACCATCCCCTGTACAAAGCGCTGGCTGCACCTTAAGGGACACATCGCCTACGGCATGATGACCGACGACAGCTGGCAGCACGACTTCACCAACAAGCGACAGAAATACGCCGACCACGTGCTCTACCACTCCAAGGCGGGCTATCTGAAGATAGGCAACGAGGACTCGTTCTTCCCGCTCAGCCTCGAACTGGGACTGGAGATGGCGTGCGAGTTCGGCGGCAAGCCCTATCGTCGCGACGGCCACGGCAACATGCAGCGCATACCTACCGGCACGGGCATAAAGGACTTCTGGCATGCCTTCATACCGGGCGGCAGCGACGCTACCGACGGAGTCTACACCAACCGCGCCGGCAACCAGTTGGGCAGTTGGGTGGCGCGTCTGAACTTCGACACCGAACTGTGGCGCTTCTCGGTATACGCCGACCATTTCTTCGAAGACCACAGCCAGATGTTCCTGCTCGACTACAACGGCTACGGCGAGGGCGAACAGTGGAACACATGGCAGAAGCGCCGCTACTTCATGTACAGTCTGAAGGACATGATGCTCGGCGCCGAGTTCGACCTGAAGTACGGCAGATGGCTGCGCAGCCTCGTCTTCGAGTACATCTACACGAAGTATCAGAGCGGACCATACAACCACGACCGCACCGAGAACATCAGCGACCACATCGCAGGCATGGACGACTACTACAACCACAGCATCTACACCGGCTGGCAGCACTGGGGACAGGTGATAGGCAACCCGCTCTACCGATCGCCGATATACAACACCGACAACAGCATCGACGTGCGCAACAACCGCTTCTATGCCCTACACCTCGGCGTGGAAGGCTCGCCTACGGAGCGCCTCGACTACCGCGTACTCACCACCTATCAGAAGGGCTGGGGCACATACAACAATCCGTTCACCAAGGCGTACAAAAACCTTAGCTTCCTCGTCGAAGCGAAGTACAAGTTCAACCACGACTGGACGGTGCGCGGCGGCTACGCGATGGACTTCGGCAGCGAGAAGATGTACGGTCACAACGCCGGATTCCAGCTCACTGTGACAAAGAGCGGACTGCTCACGAAGAAGAAGTAGAGCAAATCTCACCCCATCACCATCTCAACATCTCACCATCTCAACATCACAACACCCCATCACCATCTCAACACCACAACACCACAACACCACAACACCACAACACATGATAGCAAAACGATTATTCAAAACAATATTGGCTGCGTTCGCCCTCGTCGCCCTCGCCTCCTGCGAGATAGAGACCAGCGACAACGGCGACTTCGACGGCTTCTGGCACTTAGAACGCGTAGACACACTGGCTACGGGCGGCACAACCGACCTCTCGAAGAAGCGCGTGTTCTGGGGCGTGCAGTACAAGCTCATCAGCGTGCGCGACGTCGACGTAGACAAGCAGCACGGCTACTATCTGCGCTTCAAGCAGACACGCGACAAGATTGTGACGCACACGCCCTACAAGGACAACTGGCACCAGGACAAGGGCGACAACGGCGGCGACCACCCTATCGACGACCCGACGCTGCTGGCTCCCTACGGCATAAACAACCTTGAGGAGGAGTTCGTAAAGGAGAAACTCAACGGCGGACAGATGATACTGCGCTCGAAGACGCTGCGCTTGAAGTTCAAGCGATTCTAAACGCTACGTAGCGGAGGTCTCTGGCCTCCGCAGCACCCAACCGACGCATTGTTATGCCGGAATCATCGACGCATTATTCCGTAGGAATCATATCGCTTGCTGCGGAGGCCGGAGACCTCCGCTACGGGTAAGGCCATAGACAAACGGGAAAAGGCCATAACAAACGAAAAAAGCCATAGATTTAGAAGTTCTAAACCTATGGCTTTTTTCGTATGTATCAGTCGGTATGCAGCAAAGCAGCTAAGCTTTTCCTCTTTCAGCCCTCACGCCATCCGACCGTTCGCGTCCGCCGCCCAATCGGATTCCGTTCGCCGCCCGATCGGATTCCGTCCGCCGTCCGATCGGATTCCGTCCGCAGAACGATGACTTACGCTAAGCTTTTGCGGTGTCAATCGATGCGTCCAATGCCTCGTACACAGAGTTGTTACTCTTGAATTCGGGCACAATCTCCTTCATCTTCTTCACGGTGAGCATGTCGTCGTATTGCTTGCTCACCTCGATAAGTTCCTCAATGTCGCGCTCCACCTCGCTGTAGTCGTACTCGCGTACGTTAGCAATGCGAATCTTCTCGTGGAACGACGGCTTGGTCGACTCCTTGTCGTTGAGCACCTCCTCGTAGAGTTTCTCGCCGGCACGAAGACCCGTGTACTTTATCTCGACGTTCTTCGCACCGCTCAGATTTATCATGCGCTGCGCGAGGTCGGCAATCTTCACGGGGTTGCCCATGTCGAAGACGAATATCTCGCCGCCGTTGCCCTTTACGCCAGCCTCGAGCACCAGCTCGCACGCCTCGGGTATGAGCATGAAGTAGCGTATGATGTTCGGGTCAGTCACGGTGACCGGCCCGCCTGCCTTAATCTGCTGCTTGAAGAGCGGAATGACCGAACCGTTTGAGCCAAGCACATTGCCGAAACGCGTGGTGACGAACTGGGTGCAGCCCTCCACCTTTCCGCTTCGCACGGCGTTGTTAAGGCTCTGCACGTACATCTCACAGATGCGCTTCGAGCATCCCATGACGTTTGTGGGGTTCACCGCCTTGTCCGTAGAAATCATCACAAACTTCTTCACGCCGTACTTCACAGCCATGTCGGCAAGCACCTTCGTGCCGTAGATGTTGTTCTCAACGCTCTCCGTCGGATTGTTCTCCATCATCGGCACATGCTTGTATGCAGCGGCATGGAATACGTAGTCGGGACGGAAACGGCGGAAGATGTTCTCCATGCGCAGCTGTCCGGTGATAGACGTAACAATGGTTTCCGCCTTGATGTGTGGATAGCGCTTCGCCATCATCAAGCGTATGTCGTGCTGCGGCGTCTCGGCACTGTCGATGAGCACCAGTTCGCGCGGATTGAACTGGCAGAGTTGCTTCACAATCTCGCTACCAATACTGCCCGCCGAACCCGTCACGAGGATACACTTGCCATACAGCGTGTCGGCTACGCTCTTAAGGTCGATGCTTATCTCGTCGCGCGGCAGCAGATCTTCGATGCTCACCTCCTTCAGCGTGGCGTCGGGCATAGCCGGGTTCCACTCCTCGTTGGCGCGCGGCATGTAGATGTGCACGCCCTCAGCTATAAGCATATCCTGTAGCGCCTTGTCCTTGCGGAACTCGTCTATGGCGCCCTGCGAAACGAGCAGACACTCGATGTGCTCCTGCTTCACGAGTCGCCTCACGTCGCTGTACCGGTAAACATCCAGACCCATGAGCACCTTGTGGCGCACGTTGTTGCCGTCGGATACGAAGCCGAAGAGACGCATGCGCAGCGACTTGTCGTTGCGCACGAGCTTGGCAAGACCGATGCCGCCCTCGTCAATGCCGAGGATGACTGTGGGACGGGCGTTGAACGTATCGATAGAGACGTCGTAAACCGTCTTCACCAACACGCGCACCGCCCACAGGAGCAGCACGCTGATAAGCGAAGCCAGCGCTATCTCGCGTCCGCCTACGTACACATTCTGGAAATAGTCGAACTGCAGCATCACGAAGTGGCCCAGATAAGAGAGCACGCAACCCACAAGCGAGGCATAACCCACGCGCTGCAGGTCGACGAATGAGGAGTAGCGCAGAATGCCGTCGTATGTATGGAACATCTTGAAGCCTACAGCGTAGAATATGGCATAAATAGCACACATTGAGCACAACTGCCACAATACGCTAAGTGTTTTCGCTCCACCATAAGTCTGCTGATAGACCAGCAGGAACGAGAAGAAGACAATGGCACAATCGAACATGAAGACGCACCAGTAAGGCAGCGACTTCTTGTTGAAGTACCAGTTTATAAGTTTATTAGTGAAATTCATCTTAAAGGTCTTTATTTAAGAAACGTAAACATAGCCGATATATTACATTTCCTAACAGATGTTTTGCGCTTCAAGCCACAATTATTTTCCGATATTGAAGAAAGTGGCGAAGATGATGCGAAAATACTCTCCGACGGTGTGATGGTTGATGTAGCGCATATTGAGCGCAATCTTGTCGGGCATTATCTGCTCTATGTACGCCTTGTCGGGGTCGGCAGCTTCGCCGAGGATGCGGTTCTCGTCGATGTACTCTATCGAAGCCCAGTCGGTGATGCCCGGACGCACGCTCAGCACACGCTTCTGTTCGGGCGTGTAGAGACGTGTGTACTTCTCCACCTCCGGACGCGGCCCCACAAGGCTCATGTCGCCCATGAGCACGTTCCAGAGCTGCGGCAGCTCGTCGAGCTTGTACTTGCGTATGAAGAGTCCGGTGCGAGTGATGCGGTTGTCGCGCTCGCCCACGGTGATAAGTCCCTTGCGGTCGGAACCGACACGCATGGAGCGGAACTTGTACAGACGGAAGGGCACGCCGTTGCGTCCCACACGCTCCTGCGAGTAGAATCCGCCGCCCTTGCTCTCCATACGTATCAGCACGTAGAGCACGAGAAACAATGGCGAAAGCACTATCAAGCCGAAGAGCGAGAATAAGATATCAAGAAATCTTGTCATATCCCTTCCCCAGCTTATTTACCCATCACCTTATTGTAAGCCTCAACGACGGTCTTAACCACGAAATCGGCCTGCTCGTCGGTGAGCTGCGGATATACCGGAAGCGAGATTTCGTGAGCATAGTTGCGGTAAGCCTGCGGATAATCGTTGATATCGTAACCCATCTCGCGGAAGAGCGTGAGCATAGGCATCGGAATGAAATGGACGTTCACCGCCACTTCTGCCTTAGATATCTCCTGTATAATCTCGTCGCGCTGCTGCTCGCTTGCGCCGTCAATGCGGAGCGCATACACATGGTACGAACTCTCCTTGCCCAGCATCTCAGAAGGCGGCGTTATAGCCCATGCATACTGCTTCAGGGCGTTGTTGTAGCGTGTGAATACGCGCTTGCGTTCCTTCAACAGCTGCTCGTACTTGCGTATCTGCGCCAAACCTATGGCGGCATTCACGTCAGCCAGATTGCACTTCATGCCCTGACCCACGATGTCGTAGCGCCATCCGCCAGCCTTCGACTTCGTGAAGGCGTCCTTCGTCTGGCAGTTGAGCGAGAGCAGACGCATATCGGCATAGAGCTGGTCGTTGTCGAACGGCTCCGGCATGTTCATACAGATGGCTCCGCCCTCAGCCGTCGTGACGTTCTTCACGGCATGAAGCGAGAAGATGGCGATGTCGGTCTCCGATCCGGCGCGCTTGCCGTCGTAGTGAGCGCCGATAGAGTGAGCCGAATCGCTGATAACGATGATTCGACCCAGCTTGCGCTGCACGTCTGACGTCGGATTGAACTGCGCCTTCACCTCATCATCGGCAACAAGCGCCATGATAGACTTGTAGTCGCAGGGGAATCCGGCGATGTCTACCGGCAGAATAGCCTTGGTGCGCGGCGTAATGGCGCGGCGGATGGCTTCCACAGAGATGTTGAAGTCGTCGCAGGAGTCGACCATCACCGGCTTGCCACCAGCCCAAAGCACGGCAAGCGCTGTAGCCGAATAAGTGTACGCCGGCACGATAACCTCGTCGCCGGGCTGCAATCCGAGCCAGCGGAGCACCAGAATGGCGCCCGATGTCCATGAGTTGACACCCAGAGCGCGGCTTGCGCCCGAGAGCTTGCATATCTCTTCTTCAAGAGCCTTCACCTTCGGACCGGTTGTTATCCAGCCCGAACGCAGCGAGTCGTTAACTTCGTTAATTACATCATCGTCGATATATGGGGGCGAAAACGGTATCTTCATAATTATTATCTATTTACGTTTACTGTCATTTTTTTGTTTGTCAACACCTTATACAAACCTTTTATATAGCCGAAGCCATAACTCAAGTGGAGGTTGAGGAAGATGTATGGCATGTAAAAAGCCAAGGCAAAGCGCTTCTTTTGCAACGCTGTCTTGATGCCAAACATGAAACCGAGAGCGAAATATAACGCCATTACAGCTATATACATATAGGCTATAATAGACGAAACAAAGCTAAGCACCGCTCCCAACATTATGCCTATGCAGAAAAGCAGGGGGAAGAACTGGCGCACAGTGGCAGGCGTTCCGAGCTTGCGGTTCACCAACGGCTTGAACAGTCCGTACTGCCAGTACATGCGACGCGTCTTTGCGATGGTGTCACGGGCAGCATACTCAATGACGATGTCGGGGATAAGGAATATCTTTCCGCCGTTCTTGATTATGCGTCCGTTGAATTCGTCGTCTTGATTTCGCGTCAATTCGGGATCGAACATGCCAATCCTGTCGAACAAGTCGCGATGGAAACAGCCGAAAGGCACGGTGTCTACCTGCTTTATCTTGCTGGCGCCGATGCGGAAATCAGAACCTCCGACGCCGAAAGAATGACACAGACACTGGGCTATGGCAAGCGCCTTGGTGCTGTCGTTGGCAGGAAGCGTGTTGCACACGCCGCCCACATTGTCAGCCTTTAGCTCGTAAAGATAACGGACAAGGCGTGAGAAATAGTCAACCGGATACTTGCAATGTGCGTCTATACGTATGACCACGTCGCCAGTAGCCTTGGCAATGCCGTTGTTGAGAGCGTAAGGAACGGTTCGCTGAGGATTGTCAATGAGCTTAAAGAACGGATGTGTCTTGGCATACTCCGTGATAAACTCACGTGTGCCATCTTTGCTCATTCCATCAATTAGGAACACCTCCATACTATCTTTAGGATAGTCTTGTAGAGTGATACTCTCAAGAAGTCCTTCTATAAATCTGCGCTCTTGATATATGGGACAAACTACTGTTATCTTAGGATTGTTCATGCTGTCTGTCATTATAATTAAAGACGTGCGTCTATGCTATCGCGCGACAATACGCCCTTAACGTCATACAACACGCTGTTCGTAGCACGAACGGCTGAGAAGTCGAGGTTGCGGAACTCGTTGTGAGCAACGGCAAGAATTACGGCATCGTACTTCTCGTTAGGAAGTTGCGTCTTGATGCTGATACCATATTCGTGCTCAACTCTTTCGGCGTTAGCCCACGGGTCGTATACGTCGATGTTGTGGGTGTATTCGCTAAGAGTGTGATAGATGTCCACCACCTTAGTATTGCGGATATCGGGACAGTTCTCCTTGAAAGTAATGCCGAGGATGAGTATCTTGGCGTCCTTGACGAGGATGCCTTTCTTGTTCATGCACTTGATAACCTGATTGGCAACATAGTCGCCCATGCCGTCATTCAGTCGACGTGCTGCAAACATCACACGCGGAAGAACGCCATACACTTGAGCTTTCTGAATGAGATAATAAGGGTCGACACTGATACAGTGTCCGCCTACCAAACCCGGCTTGAGCTTAATGAAGTTCCATTTTGAAGCCGCAGCCTCAATGACGTCGTTGGTGTCGATACCCATAGCATTGAATATCTTTGCCAGTTCGTTCATGAAAGCGATGTTGACATCGCGCTGCGAATTCTCTATTATCTTCGAAGCCTCAGCCACACGGATGCTCGGTGCCTTGTGTGTGCCGTTGACGAGTACCGAATTATAGACGCCGTCCACGATGTCAGCCACCTCGGGCGTAGAACCAGAGGTCACCTTCTTGATCTTCTCCACGGTATGAAGTTTGTCACCCGGATTGATTCGCTCGGGGCTGTAGCCTGCGAAGAAGTCCTCGTTATACTTCAGTCCGCTCACACGCTCCACTACTGGCAGACACTCTTCCTCTGTAACACCGGGATAGACGGTCGACTCGTACACGACGATATCGCCCTTCTTTATCACCTTACCCACGGTCTCGCTGGCACCCCAAAGCGGCTTGAGGTCTGGGTGATTGTTATTGTCAACGGGTGTTGGTACGGCTACAACGTAGAAGTTGCAGTCGCGTATATCGTCAAGATTGGTGGAACAAACGAAGTTATGGTTATGTATAGCGTCGCCAAGCAATTCATCAGACACTTCCAGTGTGGAATCATGACCCTGCATAAGCTCGTCCACACGATGCTGGTTCATGTCGAAACCAACAGTCGGATACTTTGTTGAGAAAAGACGAGCTAACGGCAAGCCCACATATCCAAGTCCGATAACAGCAATTTTTATTTCCATTTACATTATATATTTAAAAATTCGTACAAAGTTAACATATTTATTTGAAATGGAGGACCATTTGTAACAAAACAATAACAATAGATATGGCTAAGCCAATTCTGTTGTTATTATCTTGATGACAAATGGAGGAAGATAAGCCTGTGCCGAATGTATACAGTTGAGTTTCATTGGAACAAGGCTATCTTGGCATTTATAAATGTCGAGGATTATCTCAGCAAGGCGATTAACGTCATGCGTAGGGAAGACAAAACCATTCTTTCCATCAGTAATGATGTTGGCATTGTCGTGCCAGTCGCTCGCAATAATAGGCAGACCTGCAGCGAAAGCGTCGATGACAGTGCCGGCGAGTCCTTCGCCAGGATAGTACGTAGGAAAGAGCAGCGCGGTATAGTCTTTCAGAGTAGAGACACTCTTGTCGAACGCCACCTTGCCGCGATAAGCCACCGTTTCGGGCATCGAAGCCTTTACGTTATCAAACCAAGAACAGTCGCAAGTCTCCACATTACCATAGAGGTCAAGCGTAGCGATGGTGCTGCCAGCCTTCTCGTTAGCAAGGCTCACAGCCTTTATGGCATCTTCTATGCCTTTCGTCGGCGTAATGCGCGAGAAGATGCAGAAGCGCATCGGACAGAGATTGTAGCCCGCGAGTTCGTCGGCAGACAGAATGTGCAGCGGCTTGCAGTTGGGCATCACCTTAACGCGATGCAAGCCCAATGCGGCAAGCGCCGTCTTCATGTTCTGCGTTTCGGGGTATATCATGTGCAGGCGCTTGACGAAAGGCAGCAGCCAGCGGTTGCGCTGCAGCAGTTCGGCGAGCCATCCGCCTATCACAACATAATGAATGCGGCGGCGGAACAGCAGGTTGTATATCACGACAAGCGGCAGAATCACCTTTATGCCGTTCTGCGCGGGCAGGATAATAATATTGCGGCTGCCCATGACGCAGCCGAACAGCTGGAAAAGAAGGCGCAGAACGACGCTCTTGCCGCCGGCTGTGTCGATGCGCTTTATCTCTGACGCTCCGTATAACGACTCCAGTTCGTCGGCAACGATGCGCGTCTTGATGGTCTGCCCGTTATAACTATTGTTCTTTATATCAAAATTGCCAATGATGCTTATCTTTCTCATATTCGCTTGTTTTAGGTTAACAGGTTTACTTTTCGAAGAAATTTGATAGATGCTCACGCAAAAGATAATATGTCTTCATTATCACAAAGCGTGTGAATGACATGTGCGTCAGTGAGACTGTAGAGAGATGCTGCTCGCGGGTCTTCGCCATCAGTTCGCTTATCATGCTCAACTGCTTCATCAGGCTGCGGGTTTTCTTGGCTCCCACTACATTGTGCTCGTGCTGGCGGTAGAGCATAAGCGGCTCGGGCTCGGCTACGACGAAGCCCTTGTTCCACAGAACGGCGGTGGCAAACCATGCATCGTGCATCACTATCTTATCTGAATAAGGGAAGCAGACCGCCTTTGCCTCACGGTTGAGCATCATCGTGCAGCCCGGCATATTGTTGTAGAACAGATGATAGTACTTGTCGTTGAAGACCGACATGGGATAGTGGCGGAACTTCCAATAAGACTCGGCGAAGACATTAAGCTTGGCATCCACCAGCTTGAGGTTGGTGCAGGAGATGACCGGACTGCCGCTATGCTCAGCCTCGGCTTCGTGCATGCGCTTCAGCGTCAGCTCCACCTTGTGCGGGAGCCACACGTCGTCGTGGTCGCAAAACATATAATAGTCGGCTTCCACGTTGCGCAGCATCCACATGAACGATTTCTTCGCTCCAAGGTTGCCGCTGGAGGGCATGGCAATGATGCGTGGGTCGGTGTCGGCGAGCCGCTTGATGAGAGCTGCCGTCGCGTCGGTAGAAGCGTCGTCGCGTATGTATAGTTTCCAGTCGGTGTAGGTCTGCGCGATGATAGAGCCGACCTGCTCCTCCAGATAGTTCATACCGTTGTATGTAGAGAGTAGTATTGCTATTTCCATATTGTTTCGTTAATGTTTCTGCGCCTCGATGAGTGTGCTTATTATGGCTGTTTTCTTCTTGCGCCAACGTGCTTCTCGCAGCAGGTATGCCGCTACGGGCAACTGGCGGGCGAGGCGTGCCGGCAATATTTTCTGGAGCAGTAGCGTTAGACATATCTGCAACTTCAGCAGACGGCTGTGCGAGCGGTTGCGGCTGCGCACGCTGTCGGCGAGCGCGTCGGCGAGCGAGCGGTTGATGCCCTTACCAGTCATGCCCGAGTTGTAGATGCGCAACATACCGTCGTAGAGCGAACGGTCGTAGCGCTTTCCTCCGATGCGACGCACCGTGTCGTACATGCGGCTGTTGGCACGCACATGGCTGTCTACGTGCGCCTGTGTGTTTATCTTCTTTGAAATAGAAGACGTAGTGATGATGCGGTAGCCGTAGTCTTGCGGAGCCTCTGCATAGTCGTAGCGCAGTCCGGCGGCTATGGCTGATATGTTAAAGTCGGCGTCCTGCAAAGACAGCAGGTTGACATCCCACGTGAGGTTGTGGCGGCGCAGCGACTCGGTGCGGTAGATGTTGTTCCATACGATGAACGGCAGTCGGCGACTGGCGAACAGCGCCACATCGTCCTCCGCCACGCGGAATCCGAAGGCGTAAGGGTGTGGCTCGGTGAGGAAACGTTCGTCTACATACACGCCCGAAGGGAACACGAGAAAGTCGAGGTCGGTACGCTTCTGCAGCATCTCCACACGCTGTCGCAGGCAGTAGGGCGCTATATAGTCGTCGGAATCGAAGACGATGACGAACTCTCCGCACGCCATCTCCAAGCCGATATTGCGGCAGGTCTGAGCACCCTTCGGCTGTCGGCTGCGCCTTACTACGCGTATGCGGCTGTCGGCTGCAGCGTAGCTTTCGAGCAGCTGCAGCGTGTCTTCGCCCGAACCATCGTCTACGGCGAGAAGTTCCCACGCGTTAAAGTCGTTGGCGAGTATGCTGTCGATCATCGTACGTACTTCGTCACGATGATTGAACACGGGCATTATTATGGAGAGAGATGTTCTGAGCGGTTCCATTATAGACTTTTAAGTATTGCGAATTATATAATATAAACGCCCGATACAGAACAATATTGTATCGGACGTTATAATAATACTATTTTATTGGTCTTACATCAGTGTTTACGAAGCAATTTGTTTCGTATAAGGGAGTTAACGTAGTTGCGTTCGTTCTTGCGCAGTCCGATGACGTAAAGCAGCAGGACGAAGTAAGCATAAGCCACCGCAACGCTCGATATAGGCCCTATCACCTGTTTCAGACAGAGCGTCGGAACGAAAAGAAGCGTTATCAGAAGCACCGGAACGTACGAACCGCGCACAAGAGCCCATACATCGAACTTCGTGATGCGGACAATGATGAACGGACGCACCAAGAATACAAGGAACGAGAAGGCTATGTAGACATAGAACAGATATTCAGGCGGCATGCCTCGGCGCATCGCCAGATAGCCTACGACAATGGAACTGACGAGCAATGTATTGACAATGATCTGATATAGCTTTATCTTTCCCGTAGCAAACACGAAGTCGTTGACACCGGCATTAATGGAGAATATCAGGATGTCGACAATGAGCAGATGGGTGAACGTTATGGCATACGGCGGCACCTCCTTCAACCACAAGCCGAAGATCACTTCCGGCGCAAGGATGAAGGGAATGGAGACGAAGAACATTGAGAGGTAAGTGGCTTTGGAAGCCAGACAGACCAGCGACGTGCAGCGGTCAAGATTGCCTGCAGCATAGTTCTTCACAATCTGCGGCGAGATGGGTTTCTGCGCGTTGTTGGCGAATGTCTGAAGTATGGTTCCGACGGAATTGGCTACGGCAAGTCCGGCGTTCATCGTGGTGCTGAAGAACATGTTGATGATGAGCGCACCACCCTGAGCCTTGCCGATTGTGGCTATGGCTCCGATGCCTATACCTATAGAGAAATTAAGCACATCATAGTATTTGCGCCACTCACGCACAAAGACAAAGCGGGTGATGGCTGCAAACTGCCTGCGGCAATAGGCGAAGAACACCACCGTGGGGAAGGCGGTCATGAATGCCATCACGTAGGTATAGATGATCAGCTTATGCTCGAAATGATCGATGAGCAGATAAGTGAAGAAAAGCTTGAAAAGACTCATAGCCACATCCGTTGAGCAGAACACGAGGAAGCGCTCGCGGGCTATGAGCAGTCCGTTATAGGGCACGCCGATGAACGACATCGCCGCAGCCACGATGGATACATCGAACACGCGCAGCACGGTCTGCATGTCGCCGTCATAGCAGACATGGTGCATGATATACCAATGTCCGGCGGGCAAAGCTATCGCCACGGTCAGCAAGGCTATGAGCACATGTATAACAAGGTTCACGTTGAACTGACGGCACACCTCCTCCTGATCGTTCTTGCCGATGGCAATGGCGATGAAACGATTGGAGGTGGTCACCATGATGGTGTTGATGATACTTATGAAGGTGATGATGCAGGCAATGACCGAATACAGTCCGTAGTCGCTTATACCCAATGCCTGCAGACTGAAACGCGTGTAGAGCAGTCCGCTGATGGATATAATGGCAAGTCGGATGTAAAGTATGAGCGAGTTTACCGCTATCGATTTGTTTGTATTTTCCTGCATCTTCAAGTGGTTTTTATTTTCATACTGTCGTCAGATTGCTCTTGTCCGCATCTGCATAGACGTAATGCGAATAATAGAGTAAGGCGAGGGCGTAAAACATAATGGTGTACGGATACATCTCAAAGAGAGACATAACCCAAAGACATGCCACAGCCAGAAGCAGCAGCTGCATGTTCTTTATCTTCAGATACGGCATAATGGTCTTCACCACCTTGCTGCATATCATTATATATATGCTCAGCAATATCACTCCGCCATGTATGAGGATGGAGAGAATATAGTTGTGAGGACCGATGGCGAAGGCCGACATATTGGCCTTGAACCAGTCGGCATCGGCGAATCCCCAACCCCAGATGGGCGACTCTTCTATTATCTTCAGGGCGCTTTCCCACATGTGTGTACGGTAAGTGAAGGTAAGGTCCTTCTTCAGCACATCCTCCACGATGTATACCGCAAGCCCGTTGTTCTCAAGTCCGCGTCCGTTGAACACCACAAATATCTGGAAGAGCAGAAAGACGACGAACAGTCCACATATGGCAGTCATCCGCAACTTGGACGTCGGCAGCAGACAGCAAACAAGAAAAACGAGAATCATCGATAGGGATGTCATCGAACCTACCATCGCCAACGAAGCTATAATGACAATGGCAAGGGCAATAAAGTTGATGAGCCAGATGCGTGAATAACGCAGACAAAGGACATTACTTGCCAACGCCACCATCATTCGGCATCCCATCTGATTGTAGTTATTGCCGAACAGATAGCCCGTCGCGTCCTTATAGTCGTCAACAAGCCAAAGAAGCGGATGCGTCACGAGGTGGACAAAGTTAATCCACACACAGACCGTGAAAGCTACGGTGAAGCACTTTATCACCATATCCATGCGATGACGGTAATAACGCATGATGAGCAACATGAGCCAGATGAAGACACTGTTGTAAATGGCATTGCGGATGTCGTTGACATTTACTACGGTTAGTCCGATAAGAATAAAAAGATACAGGAAATTGAGAAAGCCGTATTGCGACATTTCCTTTTCACGCGCAACTAACGCCAGCATAAACAGAAAACTGACAAGGTTAATTGCTAAAACACCATACGAAAGCGCCGGCATCTTGAGTTCTGACAGCGAAATGGTGACATTCAACACAACGAAGAATATCATCATAAACGGCAATAGCGTCATGTCATGCAGACTGACGCGAGTGGACACTTTGTCGAAATATAGTGGTATTCGCTTTAAACGGAACAGCGACATTTATGGTTCTCCTTTTAATAAATAAATGGGAAGGCGACGATGCGCCTCCCCTTATGTTTATGCTTTTGTAAAGAGCTGCTTGCGCGCAAGCCACAAGGCTGTGACGAATGTGGCAAGGAAGCACATACCAAGTATGAAGATGATGCGCTTCGGACCGGCTGGCTTCACCGGCACGGTTGCACACTGCAACGTCGTGAACGCCGGAGTCTTCTCCTGGAGCTTGGCGCGCATGGCTTCAAGCTGTGTGCGCATGGCGCTGTAGGTGTTGAACTTCAGCTGCATCTCGTTCTCCAGTTCGTCGCGCTTCGAGAGGAACGACTGCAGCATAACGTCCTGGTTGGCATCGCAGTAGGCGCTGTATATCTGTGCGCAGTATTCGTACTCCTTCTTCGACTTTACGGCGAGCTTCTCGTAGTGCTCAACGTCTACGCGCGCCTTGTTGGTGCGGTAGCGTGTGATGAAGTCCTGAAGATGCACACGCACCGAGTCTGCCATCGTAGCGCAGACAAGCGGGTCCTGTGCTTCTACCTTTATGGTTATCACCTCCGTTTTCTTGTCTACATCGCAACTGATATTACTTTTTATTTCATCAAGCAATTTTGAGTCTCTCTCCGACATACGGAACGGATCCATCTGCGCACCGCTGCGCAAGCCTTTCGTGTTTTCCTTCTTCTTGAAGCAAGAAGTAACCTTGCGCATCACATACTTGAACGGAGCCGTTATCGGGTTCTTCTCCTGATGCTTGCGCATATATGTGTAGTAGTCGGTGCTCAGGCTCTTGTCCATCGTTGTCACCTTGATGCCAAGCAGACCGATAATAAACTCGTTCGACTCGACCAACTCAGGATAGAGCAATGGATAGATGGCGTCCTGCGAAGAACCGCCGAGGTTTACGCCGAACTGGGAAGCAAGCGACGAGAGTCCGCCGGCTATATTCTCGCTCGTTGCCTCCGGCGCCAGCGTCACGTTACAACGGTAGTAGCGTGGTTGTGGAAAGATATATAGGCACGACAGCACAAACACTATCGGCAGAACGATGAAGAAAACCTTCTTCTTCGACTTAAGCAACTTGAACACCTCTACGAGGTCAATCACGTCTTTCTTTTGTTCGCTCATTGTTATATGTTATTCTATACAATCTGTTTGTATAATTCTCTGTACAATCTGTTTATTTACGTTCTGAGAATCCGCGATGGGATTCTCAGAACTGATATCTTTCTCAGACCTTACTTCGTAATGATGTTACTGATTGTAGCGATCATCGCAGCGATTGACGACATGCTCGATCCCATACTCATCATCTCGGCAGCTGACATCTTGCGCTTCAGCTTAGCAGGCACCACAATCTCGCAGCCCGGCTGCACCTTCGCTCCGTGACTCAGCTTCGACACCTTGCCGTTCATATATATAATGTATGCACGGCCCTTAACGGCGTCTGAAGCGTAGCCGCCTGCCTGGTCGATGTAGTAGCCAGCACGCTTTCCGCGCTCGTAAGCCACGGTATTGGCGTACATCACAGCTCCGTTCACCTTCACCGTTCCGTTATACTGCGGCACAATAAGGCGGTCGCCGTCGCGCAATACGAGGTCGGCGTCAGAGCCCGGATTCTTCATAGCCTCAGCAAGGTCGATACCTACGGGATACTCGTCGGGCACCTGGAACTTCTCGATGTTGGCCTTTGTAGCGTCCTGGGCTGTAGACTGCAGAGCTGCGGCGTTGTTTGCACTTGCCGAGAGCTGCAAAAGGTTCTTCTTCTGTTCCTCCTGCTGCATCTTCAGTACGGCCTCCATACGTGCCTTTTCTGTTTCGTTAGCCTTGCGCATGAGTCGCGCACCCTTGATATAAGCGAGTCCGTTCGAGCCGCCCGACTTCTTGAAGAGGTCGCTCAAGCGTGTGTTGTTGCGCTCCAGAGCGTAGGTTCCGGCGAAGAGCACCTCGCCTTCTACCGACACGTTCTGCTGCTCGGTGTAGCCCGGCGAGCGCATTACGTACACTTCGTCGAAGGGCATGAGCGTCAGCGTGCGGTCGCCGTCAACAGCAAAGTTGTCTTTCAGCGCCACGTTGAATGTCTTTGCGATGACGCTGTCTGGACGCAACGCCTTCGGGTCGCTCACACGTCGGCTAATGCTCACGTTCATGAGCGACGCCTTGTCGGTGAGACCGCCAGCCTGTATGATGAAGTCCTCAACAGTCTCGTTGTCGGCGTACTTATATACACCGGGATACTGCACCTCGCCACGTATCGTGAGCGTTCGGTCGGACATCTTCTCTGTCTTGGTAGCCACAAAGAGCACGTCGTTCTCCTTCAATGGGATGTCGGCTACACGACCGCTCATAATGCCCTCGATGTCTACGCTGACCACCTCAAGAGTGCGGTCTGCCTTCATGCGGTGCATCACGGCACGCGAAGTGATAGCATCTTCTGTAACACCGTCGGCGTGCTCGATGAGCGAACGTACGCTGTTCACCTGCTCGCCGAGGTTATACATACCCGGACGGAACACAGCTCCCTTCACCTCAACGGTGTTGGCGTAGCGTGCCATGATTGAGTCAACAGACACAGAGTCGCCGTCGGCTACATGGAAGCTCGCAAAGTCGAACTCCTCCACGTTATATGCCGAGTATTCCTTTCCGTTCTTACGGTTCACACGCACGGCCTTCTTGTAAGCGTCGCCAGTGAAACCGCCCGTGTATTTCAGCAACGAAGCGATCGACTCGTTGGGTTTCATCTCGTAGAACATAGGACGCTTCACCTTACCCGTCACGTTCACAAGACAGTCGTACGGACCTACAACAACCACGTCGTTGTCGGCGAGACGCACATTGCCCGTGAGCTTTCCGTTGAGGATATAGTCGTAGATGTCGACGGTTGTTATAAGACGGTTGTTGCGATATACCTTGATATTACGGAGCGTACCGATGTCGTTTGTGCCGCCAGCCATATAGAGGGCGTGGAAGACAGTAGCGAAAGCCGAGAGTGTGTAGGTACCAGGTGTCTTCACCTCGCCCATCACGTTAACAATGATAGTGCGTGTCTGACCTACCGACAGCTTTACCTTCGAACTGCTATAGCGTGCGCCAAGCGTAGAGCGAAGGCGTCTGTTAGCCTGATCAACTGTAAGTCCGCCAACATGTACGGGTCCGAAACCTTCGATGGTTATCTCGCCCTCAGGCGACACGGTGCACTGCTCCGACTTCTGCGAAGCGCCGTAGATATCAACGAAGACAGCATCGCCCGGACCGAGAACGTAGCTCTGCGGTGTAGCGATGTTCATGTTCGGCTCGAACGAGAGTTCCTGGTTGTTGAAGATGTCGCGTCCGAACACTTTCTTCTTCAGAGCGTCGCGCTCAGCAAGCAGCTGCTCAAGCATCTGCGCTGTATCGGGCACAAGCTCGAACATCTCGCGCTGATAGTCCATAAACTCCTCATCGGTCTCGTCGTAGGTGTTCTTGTACTTGCGGTCGCGTTCTGCCTTCAGGCGCATGCTCGAATACTGCGAAGCCTTCTGCGTAGCCTCCTTGCCATAGTCGTCACGCTTTGTCAGTTCGCGCGGATTGCCGTTGTTGGTACGCAGACGCGACTCGTCCTTGCCCGTCGTGTTGTCCGACACATTACCCAATCCGCCCTGCTTCATCTGGCGTTCGTACTTGTTGCGCACGCGGCGAATCTGCGAGATGTCCACACCACGCTGCATAAGCTTGGTCACAATCTCCGACTGCGACTTACCTGAGTTGTGTTCCTTCACGATGTACTGCATCACCTGCTGGTCGGTCATCGACGACTGTGCCATGGCAGCCAACGGCAGGAACATGAACAGAAACAGATAAATAACGTATTTCTTCATTGTCAATATTGTTTTCTTTAAATAACTCTTTTTTCGTTGTTTTATTGTATTACAGCTTGCCAAGTGTCTTCTGATACACATCTTTAAGCACAAGTCCGGCTATCGTGAAGCCGAATATTGCCGTGATGTGCGCCATCGAACCATTTGTCTGCGCCTTCTGTATCAGGCAGGGGTCGTTACCTGTGTCGCTACCACGATTGTCAAGCAGTTCCTCGCTGTATACGCACTGGAACTTGTGCGCCGGTTTCAAACCTGCGCGCTTCATGCGCTTGCGCAGCGCCGATCCGAGCGGACAGCCGCGCACCTTCCAGAACTCAGTCACGCGTATTTGCGTAGAATCCATCTTCAACGCAGCGCCCATTGACGAGAAGAACACGGCATTGGTCTCGCAGGCACGCATTATGAGCGACACCTTGTCCTTCAGCGAGTCGATAGCATCGATGATATAGTCGTACTCTTCGAGATGGAACTCGGCTGCAGTCTCGTCGGTGTACATCTTCTGCAGAGCCGTGACCTCACAGTCGGGGTTTATCTCGAGCAGACGTTCGCGCAGCGCCTCCACCTTCACGCGTCCTATTGTGGCAGACGTAGCCATCAGCTGGCGGTTTACGTTCGAGGCGCACACGCAGTCGCAGTCGACTATCGTGATATGGCGTATGCCCGAGCGCACAAGACACTCGACACACCAGCTGCCTACGCCGCCCACACCGAAGACGATGACACGCTTCGACGCCAACGCCTCCATCACGTCTTCGCCCATGAGCAGTTCGGCGCGCTTGAATATTTCTTTCTCTTTAGTCATTGTAATACAAATAGATTCCTTGTACGTTCAAACCGACAGGCTTTTTTGTACGTTCAGACAAATCAGTTCTTCGTAACCTCTACAATCTTTGTGGGCTGCTGCTCCTTGTTACGACGGTTCACGACGGTGACAACGGCCTGTGCGAGGTTGATGAACGCCAGACCTGTTATGCTGTTGCTGTCAAGAGCGGCAGGTGTACCAGCGTCGCCATTCTCGCAGATGCCCTGCACGAGCGGTATCTGCGCGAGCAGAGGCAAGCCTTTCTCCTGCGCAAGCTGCTTGCAGCCTTCCTTGCCGAAGATGTAATACTTGTTCTCGGGCAGTTCGGCTGGTGTGAACCACGCCATGTTCTCCACGAGTCCGAGGATAGGCACGTTCACCTTGTCGTTCTCGTACATGTCGATGCCCTTGAGAGCGTCAGCGAGCGCCACCTTCTGCGGTGTGCTCACGATGACGGCGCCTGTGATTGCGAGAGTCTGGAGCAGTGTGAGGTGTATGTCGCTTGTTCCGGGAGGTGTGTCGAGCACGAAGTAGTCGAGCTCGCCCCAGTCGGCGTCGGCGATGAGCTGCTTAAGAGCGTTCGACGCCATGCCGCCGCGCCACAGAGTTGCGGTGTCGGGGTTTACGAAAAAGCCGATAGAGAGCAGCTTGATGCCATACTTCTCGATTGGCTCGATGAGGTCGCGACCGTCTTTCTTCACAGCGTATGGACGTGCGTCTTCTACTTGGAACATCTTCGGAACCGACGGACCGAAGATATCGCAGTCGAGCAGACCTACCTTGTAGCCAAGACGTGCCAAAGCGATGGCGAGGTTGGCTGCGACGGTGCTCTTGCCAACGCCGCCCTTGCCAGAGCTGACAGCGATGACGTTCTTCACCTGCGGCAGCAGCTTGCCCACTTCCGGGCGCGGCTTCGAGAGGAATTCGGTCTCGATTGTCACCTCCACGTCTTTCGACACGTGATAGTGGATGGCAGCCTCAGCCGCCTTGATAGTCGACTTCATGAACGGGTCGGTATCGCGTGGGAAGACGAGTGTGAACTTCACTTTCATGCCGTTGATGCGCACATCGTCGGCAAGCATATTGCTTTCTATGAGGTTTTTCTTTGTACCTGCGTATATTACTGTTGCGAGTGCGTCAGTAATGAGTTTCGGATATAGGGTCATTTTGAGTTTTGAATTGTGAGTTTTGAGTTTTGAATTGTTGCGACATGCGTCGCAATTTTGAGTTTTGAGTTTTGAATTGTGAGTTTTGAGTTTTGAATTTTAAACAGAATAATTCAAAATTGAAAAACTCTTAATCGGCGTAGCCGACAATTCAAAATTCAAAACTCAAAATTCAAAACTTACAACGCAGTTGTTTTAGAGCTACGCTTGTCGCGGTGATACGAGCGATACTCGTCGAGCGGAATCTCCACCTCCGGCTCAAAGAGCTCGCCTTCGTGCGGCAATGCGAACTTCATGTACTTGATGTTCAGTCCGCGTTCTATCCACATGCTCTCGTAGTAGGTCTGTATGCCGAGAATCTCGTTGGTCTGTGCGTCGAGTCCTTCGGTATGATAGAGGTCTTCCGTGCGGAAAAGCAGCGGCAGGTTATTGCGCTGCTGCATGTATGTGGTGTATGTGAAGAGGAAGTTGGAGTCGGTCTTCAGATGAATCGTGCCGCCGTCCTGCAGGAAGCGGCGGTAGCGCTCCATGAAGTAGGTAGAGGTGAGACGCTTGCGCGGGTTCTTCATCTGCGGATCGCTGAACGTGAGCCATATCTCCTGCACCTCTCCTTCAGCGAAGAAGCGGTCTATAATCTCTATGTTCGTGCGCAGAAACGCCACGTTCTTAAGTCCTTCGCCGAGCGCCTGCGTAGCGCCGGTCCACATGCGTGCGCCCTTAATGTCTACGCCAATGAAGTTGACGTCGGGGAACATCTTCGCCAGCCCCACTGTGTACTCGCCTTTGCCGCAGCCCAGTTCGAGCACAATCGGGTTGTCGTTCTTGAAATACATCTCGCGCCAATGTCCCTTCATGTCGAACGGCACATTATCGGCTACCGAGAACGGATACTGAAACACGTTCTCGTATCGCTCCATATCGGCGAACTTCGCCAGTTTTCCTTTGCCCATTATAGTCTTTTAATTCACTTCGGAAAGAAGTATTTTTAAAAATTCGTCAATATAAGTTATCAACACTTCAAAAGTGCAAAGTTACGAAATAAAGGACGATTAGGCAAATTCGCAGGGTTAAAAATAGGTATTGCACACATATATGTATACAAATAAGGTGCAACGGCATAAACCGCTGCACCTCTTTTGATTGTTAACTTTAAACATCTTGCCCCACATATATGAGGCAGACTAGCTGTTATTCGATTACTACAGTTGTCCAACCGTGCTTGTCCTCCTCTGTGCCATACTGGATGCCACGCAGGTGGTTGTAGAGCTTGGTTGAAACGGGACCCGGCTTGCCGTCCTCGCTGAACGTGAAGCGCTGACCTGTGTCGAGATCGTCGATGTAAGAGATCGGGCTGATTACGGCTGCTGTGCCGCAAGCGCCTGCCTCCTCGAATGTAGCGAGCTCTTCCTCAGGAATCTGGCGACGCTCCACTTTCAGACCGAAGTCCTCAGCGAGCTGCATAAGACTCTTGTTCGTGATAGACGGAAGGATTGAGGTCGACTTCGGTGTTACGTATGTGTTGTTCTTGATACCGAAGAAGTTGGCAGCACCGCACTCGTCCATGTACTTCTTCTCCTTTGCGTCGAGATAGAACTCGCAAGCGTAGCCCTTCTCATGAGCGAGATGGTTGGCTCTGAGCGATGCAGCATAGTTGCCGCCCACCTTGTAGATACCGGTTCCGAGCGGAGCCGAACGGTCGTAGTCGCGTATGATGACGTACGGGTTTGTAGAGAAACCACCCTTGAAGTAAGGTCCTACCGGTGTGACGAAGATGATGAACATGTACTCTTCTGCCGGACGAACGCCAACCTGTGCCGATGTACCGATGAGGAGCGGACGGATGTAGAGTGTTGCGCCGCTCTCGTATGTCGGGATGTACTCCTGATTGAGGCGCACTACCTTCTTCACCATCTCCTCGAATAATTCTGTAGGCAGCTCTGGCATCATGATGCCGCGGCATGTAGACTGCAGACGTGCTGCGTTCTCGTCCATACGGAACACGCGCACCTTGCCGTCGGGGCAACGATATGCCTTCAGTCCCTCAAAGGCTTCCTGTCCGTAATGCAGACAGGTGGCTGCCATGTGAAGCTTAATGTACTCGTCGGAGCAGACTTCTATCTCGCCCCACTTGCCATTGCGGTAGCAACAGCGCACGTTATAGTCGGTAGGCATATAGCCGAACGACAACTCAGACCATGCTATATCTTTCATAAAACTTTAGGTTTTAATACGTTTCTTTTTCATAGCGGGGATATGCTCCCCTAACCGCAGGCAAAAGTAATAATAATAAAACAAACCTGCAACTATTTGCCGCAGATTAGAGATTATTAGCACAAAAAAGACGGTTGCGGACTGCGTTGTCAATTTTCTGCGCCGAGAATCTTGCGTATGTCCTCGTCGGTCTTCGTGAGTTTGTCCTTGCATTGCTTTATCAGCTTCTGCGCGGTCTTGAGTTGTTCACTGAGCGAGTCGATGTCGAGCTCGCCGTTCTCCATCTTTGCGGCTATGTCTTCCAACTGGCGCATCGCCGCTTCATATTTCTGTTCTTTGGGCATTTGGGTTGTTGTTTTTATTAGTGTGTGCAGTTAGGGGTGCAGTGCCATCTTCAAGGGGGTGCAGCTGTCTCAGCTGCACCAACCAAGCCTACAAAGCTATCTTCAAGGGGGTGCAGTTGTCTCCCAGGGGGTGCAGTTTCTCAACTGCACCAACCAAACAAAAGACTAATTGATCGGTACACTTGAGACAAGTGCACCCCCTATATTGCTGCCTCCTACTACTCTACTCTTGACTTGAACTTTCCTTTCTCCACATGCGTCTCCACCAGTGCACCCTTCGGTAGTTGTGCGGCGTCGCGCACGGCTTTGCCGTTGTAGGTCGTGATGCTGTAGCCGCGGCGCAGCAGGCGTTCGGGGTTTTCTGCCTCAACGCGCTGCGCAAGCAGTTCAAGACGGTGATGCTCAGTGTCGAGTCGGCGCTTCGCCGATGTCTCTATGGTATGTTGCAGGGTGTCGAGTCGCGTTTCCGCCGTAGCGAGGCGGCGACTCACGGCTGTGGCTATGCGCTGCATGAGGCGGTCGGCTCTGCCCCACTCCTTCGTCTTCACGAGCGAGAAGAGCATCGGTATGCGCTCTGCCATCGACGCCAGACGCACACGCTCCACATCCATGCGGCGCTTCACGCGGTCGGCTATGCGGTCGGCTGCCTGGTCGATGAGCTGCGCCGTACGCTGCAGATTGTCGATGAGATATTGGGCTGCGGCGGTGGGCGTCTTCATGCGTGCGAACGCCACCATGTCGAGCACACACTCGTCACGCTCATGACCGATACCGGTAATGATGGGCAGCGGGAAGTTGGCTACATTCTCTGCCAGGGCGAGTGTGTCGAAGCCCGACATATCGCTCGTGGCACCTCCACCGCGTATTATCACCACGGCGTCGAAGTCGTCCACGCGCTCGTATATGCGTCCGAGGGCGGCAATCACGCTCTGCTCCACGGCTTCGCCCTGCATGACGGCGCCGAACAGCTCCACCTTATATATATATCCTGCCTGATTGTCGTGCAACTGGCGGCAGAAGTCGCCGTAGCCGGCTGCTCCTTCGCTCGATATGACGGCTATGCGCTGTGCGAACATCGGCAACTGCAGCTCTTTCTGCAGGTCGAACACGCCTTCTGCCTTCAGCTGTCGCACTATCTCCTGTCGGCGCCGTGCCAGGTCGCCCATGGTGTACTCGGGGTTGATGTCGCTCACTATCCACGAGAAGCCGTAGGCGGCATGAAACTGCGCACGCACGCGCAGCAGCACCTTCATTCCGGCGTGCAGCCGCTGACCAGTGATGCGCTCGAACTTGGGGCGCAGCAGCGACCATCGCGACGCCCAGCACTTGGCTGAGGCGCGTGCCGTGGGCGTGTTGGAGAATTCGTCCTTCTCCACCAGCTCCATGTAGCAATGTCCGCGCACCTCGCGCGCCTCCGACAGCTCTGCCTCCACCCAGTACTCGTCGGGCAGACTGATGTCTACGACGGCTGCAACGAGCGAGTTTAGCTCGAGGAGCGAGAGGGGCTTGTCGAACGTGTCTTTGTTCATTGTTATATATAAATACTTGTTATGGTTTCGGCTTGTGGGTCGGAGCCTATCAACGTAAGAAGCCCTGCTTCTTGAGCACCTCCAGCAGTCCTGCAGACATAGCCTCGTTGTCCTTGCGTGTGTAGCGGCAGTCGGTGTACACCTGCGCAAGGGTCTGCTTGCCGTTCAAGCGAACGAACTCGCGATTCTCCTCCAGCGCTTCCTTCTCGGCATAGAAGCGGTCGATGCGCTCAGGGGTATAGTCGGTGTAGGTCTCCTCGTGCATGATGGCGTCGAGCGGCAGACGGTCGGTGAGCGCGGGCTGCTCGTCTGGCCAACCGAGCGTGATGGTAGCCACGGGCACCACAAGTTCGGGCAGCTGCAGCACGTCGATTATCATCTGCGGCATGTAGACCGTAGTGCCGAGGAAGCAGCATCCGAGACCCTCCTCTTCAGCAAGGTTGCAGAAGGTCTGGCAGAAGAGCAACGCGTCGGTGGCTGCGTTCTGAAAGGAGAGCATGTTGTCGTAGCCGGGGTCGGCGTTGCGGTTCTTTGCCCAAAGCGTAGTGCGGCGGTAGTCGGCGCAGAACGTGAGCACTACGGGCGCTCCCTCCACCATCGGCTGGTTGAAGTGTGCCGGCGCGAGGCGGCGCTTCTGTTCCTCAGAACGTGTCACTACTACGCTGTAAAGCTGCAGGTTGCCCATTGTCTGCGTGCGTTCCGCCTCGCTGAGCAGGCGGCGCAGCAACTTCTCGCTTACCGGAGCATCGGTATACTTGCGGATGCTGCGGCGTGTATTGATTGTCTTCATATTTCGGTTGTTATCGTTGTTTATGTTACTTTATTATTACCCAATGACCATTTTTGCGTCCACCCTCACGATTAAGTATTTTATGGTCTACTCGCAATCTCTTTATTTCGCGAGATATCGTACTTTCAGACAACGCCGTCTTTCTTGCCATTTCAGATATTGTTATCTTGTCATTTTCTGATATGAAAGAAATCAGAACTCGCTGAATATCAGTAAATTCTTTCTTATCACCTTTCTTGTCATCTTTCTTGTCATCTTTCTTGTCATCTTTTATTACAGGAACGCCAAGACAATGCTGATTGCAAGGAATATCTATCAAAAAGAAGGTTCGCTCTTCATCTGTTTCAATCGTTGCTCGCGGCGATCCGTTCTCCTGCAGTTTCTGCTGAATAGTGGGTATTCCAGTAGCTCTTCCTTCTGTCAAATTAAGTTCTTTCAAGAATTCTCCTAAACGTCTATTGTTATAACGGCGAGAACGCAGCATACGGGCTTCGCGTATAGCTTCAGACGATATGGTATGATTCGGACCACCAAAATTGAGAATACTGATTTTGTCTGGTTCTACAGTAATCTCAACAGGTTCACGCTCCAAGTAGTCACGGTGATAGAGACTATTAACTACTGCCTCCTCCAAAGCCTGATAAGGATAATTGTATACGACAACAGAACGTTCTGTATCCTCTGGCTTGTGTATTATCTTTTGTATGATGTTCGTCTTGAGATAGTTCAGTGTGTCCCGAATCATCTTAGGCACACAACCTCTGATTGGTGCAATCTCTATCATATTATCAGGGTCTTGCAATCTGCCTTTGGGAAATATTACAATCTCCACCTGTGTCATCTTGAAAAACCTCTCAGGATGGTCGCAAAACATCATGGCAGCCACATTCTTCACCTTGAAGCCCTCAGGTGTCACCTCCAACAGATCCATCTGGTCGAGAACATTTTTTAGGTTATTGCCAGATAGGTCTTGATCTGACAAGTCGCTACCTACCTCAACAAGAAAATCCCTCAGCAATGCCGTTGAGATATCCTTTAAAGTGATTGTATCACTACCACGATCATCAAACGGAGTACGATTTGCCAGATTTATCAACTCGCGCTCGTATTCGTCTTTAGGCACAATACTGCTACTATTATAGCGAATGTAATAGTTGAAGTCCTTTTGCTTGGAAGTGATACGTTCTGGCACCTTATAAGGGCGGCGTTCTCCTGCTGCCACTTTTATTATTAGAACAATCTTACCATCAACCTCCTCTATAAAAAGACGAGGCTGATAATAAGGACGGATAAGATTATTGTATCCAACCATATCTTTCTCTATCTGTTCTATTTTTTCCGGCTCAACTCCCAATACCGGACGCACAGCACACCCGTGTTCCTCTTTCACTCCCACAATAATATAGCCACCACCGGTGTCTTCAAAATCATTTGCAAACGCACAAACGCTTCTGTATATAGCATCTGGGTTCCAACCCTCCTTAAATTCAAGCTGATTACTTTCGACAGCACTTCCACTAAGAAGGCTCTCTATATTTATCGGTAACGCCATAAATGTATAAAATGTAGGTTCGAAAAATATATGCTAAACACTAACTGCTTACATACTGCGACAGCGATTATCGCTGAAGACAAAGTTACGGATTTTTTCCGTATTGCGAACGACTTATGCAAAGTTTTTTGCATATATTGCAATCGCATAAAAATATTCGCCTCAATATGTAATAAACACCGAAGGCTTGCGTTTACTAAATATAAAACATCTCTAAAACGTATAAAATAGCTCTGCCTATGAAGTATTTTACTAAAGAAGAACTACAGCCTTCGGAAAAGACGCTGAGCTTTATCCGACAGATAGCCTACTCCTACAGATTGGCGCAGGCTAACAACCGCAATAAACCTTATTGCGTTAGCTAACACAACACCTCCAACAACACTCTAAAAAAAGAAAACAACGTAAACAAAGAAAGTAAATAAAATAAACAGGAATGGAAACTCTCATATCACCTTCGCTTCTCTCAGCGAACTTCATCGACTTGCGTTCGGACATCGACATGATAAACCGCAGCGAGGCCGACTGGTTGCACCTCGACATCATGGACGGCGTGTTCGTGCCTAACATCTCGTTCGGATTCCCCGTCATACAGGCTGTTGCAAAGGAGTGCAAGAAGCCGCTCGACGTTCACCTGATGATTGTGCATCCGGAGAACTACATCAAGCAGGTGGCTGCTACGGGCGCCATGATGATGAACGTACACTACGAGGCGTGCACTCACCTGCACCGCACCGTTCAGGAGATTCACGCTGCGGGCATGAAGGCTGGCGTGACGCTCAACCCGCACACTCCGATGAGCATGCTCGAGGACATCATCTGCGATGTGGATATGGTGCTGCTGATGAGCGTCAACCCGGGCTTCGGTGGACAGAAGTTCATACCCAACTCGGTAGAGAAGACAAAGCGCCTGCGCCGCCTCATCGACGAGTCGGGCAGCAAGGCTCTCATACAGATAGACGGCGGCGTAGACGACAAGTCGGCTCCGCTGCTCGTGGCTGCTGGTGCCGACGTGCTCGTGAGCGGCAGCTACGTGTTCAAGGCTGCAGACCCTATCGCTACGATACACAGTCTGAAGCATTGCCTCTAAGCACAGTTATTGCTGGCTATCCAGCACTCTATAAAGCATAAAAAGCGGAAACCTTCATCGTAAAGGTCTCCGCTTTTTCTATTTTACATTACTTTTAACGCTTGTCTTTTACATTGCCATTCACGCTTTGTCTTTTACATCATTCACGCTTTTTACGGCATCACCCTACAAAGCGTTTTCGTGGACGCCAGAGACGGCACGACCGCTCGGATCGTTCATGTTCTTCCACGCCTCGTCCCACTCCAGAGCCACTGCTGTAGAGCAAGCCACACTTGCCTCGTGAGGCACGCTGCGGGCCGCACTCTCGCTCGGGAAATGCTCTTCGAAGATGGAACGGTAGTAATACTCCTCCTTGCACAGCGGCGTGTTGATGGGGAAACGCTCTTCAGCATGCGCCATCTGCTCGTCGGTGACAGCCTCTGACGTTATCTTCTTCAAGATGTCAATCCACGAGTAGCCTACGCCGTCGCTGAACTGCTCCTTCTGTCGCCACGCCACCTCCTCAGGCAGCATGTCCTCGAACGCCTCACGCACGATGCGCTTTTCTATAGACGCCTTGGGGTCGGCTTCGCCCGACCGAGATGCTGGGAGAACGCTGCACATCTTAGCCTTGGGATTGGTGCGCATAGCCACATCAAGAAACTCCTTGTCGAGGAACGGCACACGACCTTCCACACCCCACGCCGAGAGACTCTTGTTGGCACGCAGACAGTCATACAGATGCAGCTTCGAGAGCTTGCGCACGGTCTCCTTATGAAACTCCTCTGCCGAAGGAGCCTTGTGGAAGTAGAGGTAGCCACCGAAAATCTCGTCGGCTCCCTCGCCCGAAAGCACCATCTTTATGCCCATCGACTTTATCACACGCGCCAGCAGATACATCGGCACGGAGGCACGCACGGTAGTTATATCGTAGGTCTCGATGAAGTAGATAACGTCGCGCAGGGCGTCCAGTCCTTCCTGAATGGTATAGTTGATTTCGTGATGCACCGTGCCTATGTGGTCGGCTACCAGACGCGCCTTCGCCAAGTCGGGCGCTCCCTTTAGCCCCACGGCAAACGAGTGGAGACGCGGCCACCAGGCACGGCTTCTGCTGTCGGTCTCTATACGGCGTTCGGCGTAGCTCTCGGTGATGGCGCTGATAACGCTGCTGTCGAGTCCGCCCGAGAGCAGCACTCCGTAGGGCACGTCGCTCATCATCTGGCGTTTCACGGCAGCGCAAAGACTCTTGCGTATTGCGTCGCTGCTCGCCGTGTTGTCCTTCACATTGTCGTACTCCATCCAGTCGCGCTTGTACCAACGCTTCATTCCGGGGTCCTTGCTCCAGTAGTAGTGGCCCGGCAGAAAAGGCTCATAACGCTCGCACTCACCCTCCAAGGCCTTAAGCTCGCTTGCCACAAACACCTTTCCGTCGGCGTTGTATCCGATATAAAGAGGTATGACGCCTATATGGTCGCGGGCGATGAGGAAAGCGTCCTGCTCCTCGTCATAAAGAGCAAAGGCGAAGATGCCGTTCAGATCTTCGAGAAAGTTGACGCCCTTGTCGCGATAAAGCGCCAGAATAACCTCGCAGTCGCTGCCCGTCTGGAAATCATAACGCCCCTTGTATCTTTCTCTTATCTCCTTGTGGTTGTATATCTCACCGTTCACAGCCAGCACCTGCTTGCCGTCGGGCGAAAACAGAGGCTGACCTCCACTCTCCGGGTCGACAATGCTCAGTCGCTCGTGAGCCAGTATGGCGCTTCCCGAACAATGAATGCCGCTCCAGTCAGGACCGCGGTGACGTATCTTCTTGCTCATGCCAAGTGCCTTGCTGCGCAGCTCTGGCGTCTGCTCCTTAACGTTGAATATTGCTACTATTCCGCACATAATACTCTCTATCTAATTGTAAATAAAACTACAAAAACATTCAATTCACTCAAAGCGACTGCAGGTAGCTATCCACCTTCTGCGCCGCATCGCGACCGCTTGCCATAGCTCTCACCACAAGCGAGGCTCCGTTCAAGGCGTCGCCGCAGACGAAGACGTTCTCCGGATAGTCGGGATGCTGCGGTTTGAGGAATCCCATCGCAAGGAAGCAAGCCTCGCACTTTATCACCTCTGGGTCGCCAGCCTCAACCATTGTCGGACGGCCGCCTTCAGGGTTTGGCTGCCAATCGATGGGCTGCACTCTAACGCCGCACAATCTGCCGTTCTTGCCTATAAACTCCAGCGTGTTGATGTTCCAGCGGCGCGTACATCCCTCCTCGTGGCTCGACGTGGTCTTGAGCACGCGCGGATAGTTAGGCCACGGATTCTTCGGATCGTCGAGCCCCTCTACGGGGCGTGGCATAATCTCTATCTGAGTTACGCTCTTGCATCCCTGACGATGCGCTGTGCCTATGCAGTCCGAACCGGTATCGCCACCGCCGATGACCAGAACGTCCTTGCCCTTGCAGGTGACACGCTCGTCCTTCGAGTACTCTGCTCCAGATAGGACGCGGTTCTGTTGCGAGAGCAGCTCCAAGGCGAGGTGCACACCTTTAAGTTCACGGCCGGGCACGTTCTTCAGATCGCGAGCCTCGGGCGTTCCTGTAGCAATGACATAGGCGTCAAAACCTTCGGGTAGCGAACTGGTTTCCACTACCGTATTGTATACGAACCGTATGCCTTCCTCCACGAGTATGTCGAGTCTACGGTCGATGATATGCTTCGAGAGCTTGAAGTTTGGAATGCCGTAACGCAGCAAGCCGCCAGCTGCCTCGTTCTTGTCGAACACGGTGACGGCGTAGCCCATACGGTTAAGGCGGTTGGCTGCCACAAGACCGGAAGGTCCGGCACCAACGACCGCAACACTCTTGCCGTTACGCGGGAAGATCATCGGCTTTATATAGTCCTCGTGCCATGCTGTCTCTGTAATGGCAGCCTCGTTCTCGCGGTTGGTGACCGGAGCATGATCGGTAAGATTGAGCACGCAAGCCTTTTCGCAGAGCGCAGGACAGATGCGGCCGGTAAATTCGGGGAAGTCGTTAGTGGCATTGAGCAGACGGTAAGCCAGTTCCCAGTCGCCCTTGCAGAGAGCGTCGTTCCATTCCGGATCCTTATTGCCCAACGGACAAGCCCAATGGCAGAACGGCACGCCACAGTCCATGCAGCGGCTGGCTTGAGCCATGCGGTCACGCGAGTTGAGAGTCTGCTCTACCTCGCCAAAGTCGTGTATTCTTTCGTGCAAAGGACGATACCCGGCTTCCAGCCTGGGCACTTCCATGAAAGCTTTTAGTTTTCCCATCTTTTTCTTAGTTGTTTATTAGTTGCATATTGGCGATCTTCTCTTCAAGCTGGCGCATCTTCTCCTCCTGAAGCACTCGCTTGTATTCGATTGGAGTGACAAGAATGAAGTCCTCTACGTAGCGGTTCCAGTCGTCAAGCATGCGACGTGCCAAGGCTGAGCCTGTGTAGAGATAGTGCTGTCGAATGAGTTCGTGGAGTTCCTTGCGTGCCGAGCTTTCCTCGACGAGCGAAATCTCCACCTGATCCATATTGCAGAAATAATCAAAAGTATGTTCGCGGTCCCAGACGTAAGCCAGACCTCCGCTCATACCGGCTGCGAAGTTGCGTCCTATCTGTCCGAGCACAACAACACGACCACCGGTCATATACTCGCAGCAATGGTCGCCTGCACCTTCTATTACGGCTGTGGCTCCCGAGTTGCGTACACCGAAGCGCTCGCCCACACGACCGTTCACATACAGTTCGCCATCGGTTGCGCCGTACAGTCCTGTGTTGCCGGCAATGATATTGTCCTCAGCCACGAAATCTGCACTCGAACGCGACGGAGGCAGAATACTGATGCGTCCGCCGGAGAGTCCCTTTGCGAAATAGTCGTTGGTCTCACCTTCCAGACGCACATTGAGACCGCGTACGGCGAAAGCTCCGAAACTCTGTCCTGCCGAACCCTTGAACTTTATGTTGATTGTAGAATCGGGCAGTCCTTCTTCGCCATATCGCTTGGCTATTACGCCCGAGAGCATGGTCGTGACAGCACGGTCGGTGTTCTTGATGGCGTAGTCGAGATTCACCTCTTCCTTGTTTTCGATAGCCTTCTCGCAGGCGCTTATGATGTCTTCGTCCTTTACGCCGCTCACTTTTGTGAACTCGCTACGATCCCAATACAGAGCCTTCTCCGTATCAGGACGGTGGAGCAGTCGGCTGAAGTCGATGGTTCCCAACTTTGACGCCTTGTCCTGCGGTATAACCTCTATCAAGTCGGTGCGACCGATGATGTCCTTAAGATGTCTTACGCCAATCTCAGACAGGTATTCGCGCGTCTGCTGAGCAAGGAACGTGAAGAAGTTGACCACGTATTCGGCACGTCCGCGGAACTTGGCGCGAAGGGTTTCGTCCTGCGTTGCCACACCTACCGGACATGTATTTGTATTGCACTTGCGCATCATCAGACAGCCGAGCACGATGAGCGGCAACGTACCGAATGAGAACTCGTCTGCACCAAGCATAGCCATAACGATTACGTCGCGTGCCGTCTTGAGTTGTCCGTCAGTCTGCAGGCGAACCTGGTCGCGCAGACCGTTGAGCACGAGTGTCTGCTGAGCCTCAGCAAGACCTATCTCCGGCGAGATGCCGGCAAAACGCATTGACGAAACCGGACTTGCTCCCGTTCCGCCCTCAGCGCCTGAGATGACGATGAGGTCGGCCTTCGCCTTTGCCACACCGGCTGCAATGGTGCCCACACCGCTCTCTGCCACAAGCTTAACGCTGACTGCGGCTGTCGGATTGATATTCTTAAGGTCGAAAATCAGCTGGGCAAGATCTTCGATAGAATAGATATCGTGATGCGGTGGGGGCGATATAAGCGTAATGCCTGGTATGGCGTTACGTGTCTTGGCGATAATCTTGTTCACCTTGAAGCCGGGCAACTGTCCGCCTTCACCAGGCTTTGCGCCCTGCGCCACCTTTATCTGCAACTCTTCGGCGTTGACAAGATATTCGGCTGTAACGCCGAAACGACCCGAAGCAATCTGCTTTGTCTTGCTGCTAAGCGACACGCCGTCCACCGTTGTGTGGTAGCGGGCGTTGTCCTCGCCACCCTCACCCGTATTGCTTCGTGCGCCGAGACGGTTCATCGCCAAGGCAAGAGCCTCATGAGCCTCGATGCTGAGCGCTCCGAACGACATGGCACCCGTAACGAAGTGGCGTACGATGCTCTCCACCGGCTCCACTTCGTCGAGCGGTGTAGGCGTTGCAGCCTTCTTGAAGGTGAGCAGATTGCGAAGGAAGATGGGGCGCTGGCCCTTTGCGGTGTCTCCCGTAGCTGAATGGGTGTCAACGATTGCTGCCCACTCCTTAAACTGCTTATAGCTGCCCAAGCGTGTGGCAAGCTGCAGCTTCGTGATGGTTTCTGGGTTCCACGCATGTTCTATGCCGTCCTTTCTATAACTGAACAGACCGTTGTTCGGCAGGAAATACTTCTCCTCTGCCTTCACAACCGGAGACGGGAAGAAAGCTCTCTGATTAAGCTCCGTGTATTCTCTCGCGATATCCTTCAGTCCGATACCGCCGATGGTGCTAAGCTCCGTGCCGAAGTGTTTTCTGAGCAGAGCCTCTGATATGCCTATACTCTCGAATATCTTTGCGCCACGATAAGAGCGGATAGTAGAGATGCCCATCTTCGACATGATCTTCTTCAGACCCTTATCCACAGCCTTTATATAGTTTTGCTCGGCGGTATGGTATTCTTCCTGAATCTTATGCGTTGCGACCAGATGGTCTATAATGGCGAAGGTCATATACGGACAGATGGCGCTGGCTCCGTAGCCGAGCAGCAAGGCAGCGTGCATCACTTCCCTTATCTCGCCGCTCTCAACGATGATGGCGGTCTGTACGCGCTTGCCCACAGAGATAAGATAATGGTGAACGGCGCTGACAGCGAGGAGCGACGGTATGGCAGCATGCTTGCCGTCGATGTCGCGGTCGGTGAGGATGATGTAGTTGACACCCTCGTCCACGCTCTCCTCTGCCTTCTTGCACAGATTGTCGAGAGCGCTGCGCAGACTGCTTTCGCCTTTCTCCACCTCGAAGAGCATGGGCAGCTTCACGGTGTTGAATCCCTTGTAGCGGATATTGCAAAGCAGGTCGAGTTCGGTATTGGTGAGCACGGGTTGCGGCAGACGCACCATCTTGCAGTTGCTCTCGTCGGGAGTAAGGATTCCGCTGCCCACACGTCCTATATATTCGGTAAGCGACATCACCAGTTCCTCACGTATAGGGTCGATGGCAGGATTGGTGACCTGCGCAAACTGCTGACGGAAATAGTTGAACAACAGCTGCGGGCGCTCGCTCAGTACGGCGAGCGGCGTGTCGTTGCCCATGGCAGCCACCGGCTCCTGTCCATTTGTACACATAGGTATGATGGTGCGTTCGATGTCTTCTTCTCCGAAGCCGAAAGCGCGCAGCTTCGTATCGTAGTCGGCTACGGAGTTGGCTACCTTGCGACCGCTCTTGAGGTTCTCAAGCTGAATGCGTCCTGTAGAAAGCCACTGGCGGTAAGGATGCTCGTGAGCCAGCTTGTCCTTTATCTCGCCGTCGTAATATATCCTGCCTTCCTCGGTGTCGATAAGCAGAATCTTGCCTGGCTCGAGACGTCCCTTGCTGACCACATCCGACGGCTCGAAGTCCATCACGCCGACCTCGCTTGCCACCACCATCATGCCGCTCTTGGTTATCGTGTAGCGCGACGGGCGCAGACCGTTGCGGTCGAGCATACCGCCTGCGTACCTGCCGTCAGAGAACATAAGCGCTGCCGGTCCGTCCCATGGTTCCATCAGGATGGAGTAATACTCGTAGAAAGCCTTGAGGTCTTCCGATATAGGATTCTTGTCGTTGAACGATTCGGGCACAAGGATAGCCATGGCTTGAGGCAGACTCATGCCGCTCATTATAAGGAACTCGAACACGTTGTCGAGCGAGGCGGAGTCGCTCATGTCTTCCTCTACGATGGGCAGGATGTCCTTGATGTCGCCCAAAGCGCCCGAACTGAGCACGCTCTCTCGTGCCTTCATCCACGCACGGTTGCCGCGTACGGTGTTTATCTCGCCGTTGTGGCAGAGCAAGCGGAAGGGCTGAGCCAGTTTCCATTTCGGGAAGGTATTGGTTGAGAAGCGGCTATGCACAAGAGCCAGTCCTGAGGTGAAGTAAGGATTGGTCAGGTCCTGGTAGAAGCGGCGCAATTGCCCGCTGGTGAGCATACCCTTGTAAACGATGTTCTTTGAAGATAAAGAGCAGATATAGAAAGAATCGATACCAAGCGGCAGGATTCTGCGCTCGATGCGCTTTCTTACTTTATAGAGTTTGGTTTCGAGCGAAACGGCATCGGTGCCTTCCGAAGAAGTGGAGAGCGAGGGCGTAGGCGCCACGAACATCTGGCGTATCGCTGGCATCACTTCGCGTGCTGCCACACCCGGCACGTCTTCGTTGACGGGCACGTTTCGCAGGTGTGTCAGTTCGAGGCCTTCGCGTTCTATCTCCTCGATCATGATGTTCAGAATCCGGTTCTGCAGCTTCTCGTCTCGCGGAAGAAACACCAAACCTGTTCCGTAACGTCCCTTTTCGGGTACGGGAATGCCTTGCAGCAGAATAAACTCGTGTGGAATCTGAACCATTATGCCAGCACCATCACCTGTCTTGTCACGAGTCTCGGCTCCACGGTGCTGCATGTTCTCCAGCACACGCAGAGCGTTATCCACCAGCTCATGACTCTTGCCTCCATGTATGTTCACCACCATGCCTACGCCGCACGCATCGTGCTCGTAGGCTGAGGTATACAATCCTTGTTTTGCGTCCATAATATTATTTTGGTTGATACCTTAAAACATCTTCTTACTCGAATGAACTTATAAAATGTGTTTTCGGCTACAAAAGTAAGACTATCAATCAAAACACGCAAATATCAAGACAGATTTTTACATCGAAAGCTAATATTTTGTTACAAATTCAACAAAATACGTAACATTTTTATGCTATATGCAATAAATACGAGCAAAATACGAAGACGGTATAAGCTCATGGCTATTTGCCTATCGTGTATCTAACGCCCAGATTAAGATTGAAGTTGAGGGGCTTCTCCTTGTATATCGTGCTGAGCGGAGAGCGGTCGTCGAAGTAGTAGCTCACGCCCGGCTCGACGTAGACGCCCACATTGCGGAGCACGTCGAACTGTGCTCCGAGGGCTGCGTTGACGGAGAGCTGCCAAGGCTTCTCAGCCACGTCATCCGCCTCGTGCTTCTTCTTCTCGCCGCTTATCACGTACTCGTGTGTTGCCTTGCCCGACACGCACTTCTCCGTTAGCAGTCCGGCTGAGGCGTATACGCTCAGTCGGCGATAGCCGAAGGCGCGATACTTCACGTTGAGCGGAACGCCGATGTAGTCGAGTTTCTGACTGCTCGACGAGTAGTTGTCCTTCGTGCCGTCCTTCATGTCAGAGGAGAGTCGCGTGTAGCTCACGCCGCTTTCCACGCTGAGTCGGTCTGTAAGGCGATAAGCCACGTTGATCCCTACGCGCACCGGCAGCCGGTGCTTGTACTCGGTCTTAACGCTCTTGCCTTGGTTGAAGATGCCGATGCCGAGCTGCGGATTGTCTGCCCACATCACGTCGTCTGGACCTACCGCTTCGACGTACGTAGCGGTAGAATTGGTGACTGACGATGCGCCCATGCCGGTCGTGGCGCTGGTGGATAGCGTCCAGCGAGCCGCCGCGCCTTCATGCCTGCCCCGACTGTTTTCGACTGGCGTGTATGCAAGCTGAGGGGTTGAGGGGTTGTGGGGTTGTGATGTTGAGGGGTTGAGATGTTGTGATGTTGAGGGGTTGAGGTGTTGTGATGTTGAGGGGTTGAGGTGTTGTGATGTTGAGGGGTTGAGATGTTGAGATGTTGATGGGTTGGGGTGTTGTGATGTTGAGGTGTTGAGATGTTGAGATGTTGAGATTTGTGCAGATTCGTCGTTCTGCGTCGGCAGCACGGCTGCGTCGGCAGCGGGCGTTACGCCATTCTTAGCTACACGCACGCCGGCGAGGTTCGTTGCAACAATTGATGCGGTTGCAGGCTTAGACGCAACGTACCGGCTATTGTCGGATGCGACCGTGCCTCCTACGGCAATCATTCCGTTGACGCCAGCCTGTTTCACTCCGCTGACAGTCTCCTTTCCGCCGTCGCCGAAATACTGGTATCCCGCAATAAGGGCAAGACACGCTGCGGCTGCACACGCCGTGCGGCGCAGAGCGGGCTGCAGGACGAAAGGCGTCTGGCGCTTCTCCGCCTGGGCAGGCTCCGTCTGAGCCATACGCTGGTGTATGGCTTCCCAGAGTCCGTCTGGAGCATCGGTCTCGAAGTTGCCGAGGCGGTCGTGTATGTCTTCTTTCCAATTTCGCTTCATAGTAGAAAGGAATTACTGGTTCTGTATTGTTTTATCTTTCTTGCGAGCATCGCCTTCGCCTTGTGCAGCTGCGATGCCGACGTGCTCTCCTTTATGCCGAGCAGCGAGGCTATCTCCTTATGGCTCTTGTCGTCGACGACGTAGAGGTTGAACACCGTGCGGTAGCCGTCGGGCAGTTCGCGCACGAAGCGGTGGAGCACGTCGGTGGGTATGCCTTCGGTCTGCAGGTCGGTGTCGGGCACGTCGTGCGGCAGGTCGGCTATGTCTACGACGTCGAGCTGGCTACGGGCGCGCAGAAACTTCAGTGTCTCGTTGAGCGTAATCTTCGCCATCCATCCCCTCAGCGATCCCTTGCCGCGATACTCGAAGGAGTCTATCGAAGAGAATATTCTTAGGAACGACTCCTGCAGAACGTCTTTTATGTCCTCATCATCGGTGAGATAGCGCGAGCACAAGGCAGACAGATAGCGCACGTGGAGCCGGTAGAGTGGCTCCGCGGCAGACGTGTCGCCCTGCTGCATGCGTTGCAGCAGGCGCTCCTCGCTATCAGACTTGTGAAATGAGAATCGGAACATTCTGAGGGTTTATGTGGTGAAAGGTTAATCGACGAAACGCGACTTCGCTATGTCGCCTGTGTAAATAAAGCTCTTGTCGCTGTGCATCTTCAGCGGAAACTCCATCGACTTCTTGCCGCTGAACGACTTCCAGTTGAGCTTTATCTTCACTTCCTCGGGATGGTCGGGCCACATGCTGTTGAGGTCGAAGGCGATGAGCGCGTCGCCCAGCACGCCACTGATGTCGCCCTGAGCATTGTGGCGAAGGTCGAACTCGTATACATTATCCTTGTTGACGCCGCCCACGAGATTGATGATGTGCTTGCCGCCGCCCCAGATGGTGCGCAGGCGCAATGTGAGGTAGCCGTCTTCAGCCACCGTCACCCAGTCGCGCACAATCTCTACGCCGTCGTTGCCGTACAGCTTCTCGTCGTCACTGCCCTTCGACACGACGGGCTGCTTGGTGCGTATGCTGTCAATCCAGTTGACGCGCACGTTGCGCAGATTGCCTGTGACGCCCTCCTCGTACTCGTAGCTCACGAGCGCACGCACCTTCTTATCGCCGAAGGGCGAAGCCTTCATGTTGGTAGGAAAGAGCACGGTCTGGTCGTCGAGCTGCATGCGGAACGACTCTGAGGTGATGGGATATACGGTGACGAGCGCCGTAGGACGCTGCACATTATAGTTGTCCGAATCCATATCGCAGGAAATCAGACCGAACACTGAGGCCAAGAAGCCCAAGACTAAAACAGAGAGTTTTCTTGTTTTCATATCACTTTTCTTTTTTTGGTTTTCTATCTTTATGCTTATTGTTTCAGCCGATTTAAGAATCGGTTTCAACCCATTAAATCGCAATAGATAGGAAACCTTGCCTGAGAAACTGAAAAAAAACACATTTACCGCAAACTGGTAATACCATTACCGCAAACCGGTAACATCATTACCGCATAGCAAAAACACGGTTACCAGTGCGTGGTAACATTGGCAAATTGAACAGCTAACAATGCAAATCGTAGGAGGCTACGGCATTCTTGCCGTAGCCATTAGTAACTGAAATACAACTGTTTGCAATGGCTACGGCAGGAACTGAAAGTCAGCGGCGCGTAGCGGAAAGCTAATGCCGTAGCCTCCTACGATAAGTAAAAGCTACACCTCACCTTACATCAGCTGCAGCGAGATGCCGTTGCTCTTCGCCATGCGTCGCATGTTGAGCAGGGCGTAGCGCATGCGTCCGAGTGCGGTGTTGATGCTCACGCTCGTGGTGTCGGCAATCTCCTTGAACGAGAGTTGCTGGTAGAAGCGCATGTACACCACCTCGCGCTGTATAGGCGGCAGCATGTCGAGAAGACGGCGCACGTCGCTCATCACCTGACGGTTGACGTAGGTGTTCTCGATGTTGCCCTCCACGAGGTCGTCGCCACCTATATTAGAGAGGTCGTTGTCCTTTCCGGCTTTCACGATACAACGCGACGTCTGGTCGCGATACCAGTCCATGATGGCGTTGTGAGCGATACGCATCACCCACGCGCCGAACTTGCCGCTGACGACGTAGCGGCCCTCCTGGAGACGGGTGATAACCTTTATGAAGGTCTCCTGGAAGATGTCATCGGCGGTCTCGCGGTCGTGAACCACGAAAAGGATGTATGAGAAAAGGTTCTGCTGATTGCGCGAAAGCAACAGATCGAAAGCCTTGTTATTCCCATCGACGTATGATAAGGCCAACTCCTCGTCGGTCATATCCTTTAAATTCTTCATTTTCTTAATCGTTTTTTGTTAAGTAAATGTGCTTCGATAGGCAATAAACAGGGGCTTTTAAAATGAATAATAATGTTGCTTTGCATTAACGCATAGGCAAAGTTAAACTATTTTAATGAAACGCCCAAAGAATTAGCAGAGTTTTTTGAATTGTACGGGATTTTTCACCTTATTGTAATTGCTTTTCTCGCTTAGAATGTATATCTTTGCAATGTAATTCTAAACATTTATAAACTCAAAATTCAAACATTATGATCAAAACTTTACGCTACGCATTCATGGCTATGCTTATGCTCGTTTGCAGTACGGCATTCGCAGGCGTTATCACTCTCAATGCTACAGACTTCAAAGGTAGCGAAACCGCTACAGTAACTCAGGATGGCATCACCCTCACCATCGAAAAGGGTACATCTCCTTCTGGTGCCGGCAACCTGTATAACGGTGAGCAGTTCCGTATCTACAAAGGCAACATTCTGACAGTGTCTTCTACTGTTGGCAACATCACACAGATCGTGTTCACATGTACAGCCAACAACACTACGAAGTGGGGTCCTGGCTGCTTCGCTGCTCAGGACGGCTACACTTACAAGGACAAGATCGGCACATGGGTAGGCAACGCTGCTGCCGTTAACTTCACAGCTGAGTCGGGCCAGGTTCGCGCTACTACCATCGAGGTAACTGTCAGCGGTGAGGCAGGCTCTACAAAGAAGGCTGCTGGCTTGAAGTTCTCTGAGACAACTGTCAACTACGAGCTCGGCACAACATTCACTGCTCCTACCTTCACAAAGGAGACAACAGCTGCCGTTAAGTTCGTTTCTGACAACGAGGAGGTGGCTACAGTAAACGCTGAGGGCGTCATCGCTGCTACAGGCAAGGAGGGCAAGGCTGTCATCACTGCTTCTGCTGAGGAGAACGACGACTTCAACGCCGGCACTGCTACCTGCACAGTTTATGTTTACCACATGAACGTATACAAGAAGGCTACTGCTGTAGAGGCTGGCAAGAACTACCTCATCGTTGCTCAGCGCGACGAGAAGACTTACTACGCTGCTCCGGTGAAGTACAACGCAGAGAAGCCGTACGGCTACCTCAACTCTTTCAAGGTTGACGGCATCGTTGACGAGCTCAAGATCAAGTCGTCTTACAACGACGCATTCACATTCGAGGGCGTTGATGGCGGCTACGCTATCAAGGACGCTAACGGTTACTACCTCTACTCAGATGGTTCGCACGCTTCATTCCAGCTCGGCAACGAGGCTAAGGCTTGGACTGTAGAGCCTGCAGAGAACGGCACATTCACTATCACTAACAACGGTCAGTTCATGCAGTTCGGCAACTCTACATACACTACATTCGGTGCATGGAAAGAGGCTCAGGAGAATGCTGTCAAGCCGATGCTCTTCGTGCTCGACGACGCTGCTTCTTCTATCAACGGCGTTCAGACAACCGTTAAGGCGCAGAGCAACGTACGCTACAACATCGCTGGTCAGCGTGTAGCTGCCGACTATAAGGGCATCGTTATCATCAACGGCAAGAAGTATCTGCAGAAGTAAAACAGCTAAAAAAACGCCAGTGACGCTAAACAGAACGGCATAGGCTGGTAGATATACAAAAAAGGCTGGTAGATAGGCTGGAAGATTTAGGCTTCCGGCGACTTATCTACCAGCCTTTATTGTGCTTATAATGTGCAAGTTGCGTAAGATGCTGGTAGATATGGCAGATTTTTTCAACTACACACTTATTACATAACTGCAATAGAAAACAAAAACTTGATTGGGAAAAGCACAAGAAATTTGACATCCACCCTTATGCCGTTTTAGAGTTGAAGCAATTAGTAAGCAAGGAAGCTGCGGTAAAGGCAACTCCTACCCCTACCACACCCATCCATCCATAATGTTGCCAGAATAGACCTGAAACAAATGTACCGGCAGAACCTCCTAAGAAGTAAATAGTCATATAAACGGTATTGACCCGGTTGATGGCGGATGCGTCAAGAGCGACCACGCTGGTCTGATTTGACAGATGGATGCTCTGCATTCCGGCATCAATCAAGAGGATGGCGATTATCATCCACAAGTAACTGTCATTTCCCCAAAATGCCAACAACCATGCAAACAAGATGACGCATCCTCCGACAATGGAGAAGAATCTTGCGCCATACTTTTGGATATATCCGCTGATGAAAACCACCGTGGATGCACCTGCCAATCCGCACAAACCGAGTGCTCCGATAATATCGTCGCTCGCAAAGAAAGGCTCTTGCTTCATTCGGAAAGCAAGGCAACTCCACAAGGCAAAGAACGAGCCATAAGCCAATGCCGCCCTCAACGACGCGATACGCAAGTACGGGTATTTGAAAAGTAGACGCAACAAGGATTTCATCAGCCCTGCATAATTTTCTTGTGAACGGGCAGGCAACACGGGCAGCATTTTGTGAATCATCAGAAAACACCCGAGCATAAACACGCAAGCCACAAAATAGACAGAACGCCATCCCCATATATCGGCGAGTAAACCACTGAATACCCGTGACCCAAGAATGCCTATGAGCAAACAGGACTGTATAATCCCCACGTTACGCACCTTGTGATCAGGAGCTGAATTATATGACACCAACGGAATGAAGAACTGCGGCATGACAGAAGATGCCCCGGCAAGCAAGGATGCGCCCCACACCCAATAGATGTTCGGAGCGAGTGCTATGGCAAGCAAAGCGCACGAAGAAACGATGTAATTGGACAATATCAGTCTCTTTCGCGAAACCAGGTCGCCAAGCGGAATGACAAATACAAGCCCTGCCACATAGCCTATCTGGGTCAATGTCGCCACCATGCTGGCGGAAAAGTCGCTTACCGCGAAATCCTTAGCCATGCTGCCCAACAGAGGCTGGTTATAATAGCAGTTGGCAACAGAAAGCCCGGTAGCAACTGCCATCAGCGCCAGCAGAGGCACCGGAATGCCTTGATTCTCCCTCAATTCATACTTCATTTTCCGTCTCCTTTCAATATGACACGATTTTCAATCCTATCAGAGAAGCAATGAGCGTGAACAGGAAGAAAAGACGGATGGGAGTGGCCGACTCCTTGAAGACGAATATCCCTATCAAGACCGTACCAACCGCCCCGATACCCGTCCAAATGGCGTATGCCGTTCCCAAAGGTAAAGTCTGAACCGCCTTGGCAAGCAGGGTCATGCTCAATACCGTGGAAGCCAAGAAGCCACTACCCCACAGATAAAAAGCAAGTCCTGACGCTGCTCTCGTTTTACCCAAGCAGAATGTAAGGCTCACCTCAAACAATCCTGCCAATAATAAGATTATCCAATTCATATCTATAAATTATTAAATTCAGGTGCAAAAGTAAGCAAGTAATCTCTAATGGCTTTTTGCATTTGGTAAAAACTGTTTTTGCATTTGGCAAAAAAACAGCCGTTCATTCCATTTTCTATGTGCTATTTTATAATTTTGCACACCGAATACAACAATGAGTTATGGATATAAAGGAAATCATCAATCAAAGATATGCCATGCCGAATGCGTCTTTGGATAGATTGCGGCAATGCCTGACTGAGGTTTCGTACCCAAAAGGATTCTGCGTGTTGGAAAGTGGCAAGATAGAAAAGGATATCTTTTTCATCAAGAAAGGCATTGTCCGCGCTTACACTTCGGTGGACGGGAAAGAAATTACATTTTGGGTTGGCAAGGAAGGAGCTACCCTTGTTTCTATGAAAGGATACGTGAACAATGAGCCGGGATATGAGACGATGGAGCTGATGGAAGATTCAGTCTTATACGTATTGGAGAGGAAAAAGCTGAAAGAATTGTTTTCGGAAGACTTGCATATTGCCAATTGGGGACGGCGTTATGCGGAGATGGAATTGCTTGCCACCGAGGAACGGCTAATTTCCATGTTGTCCGCCATTGCTTCGGAACGGTACAAAGAGTTGTTAGAGAAAGAACCCGATTTGTTGCAACGGTTGCCTTTGGGAAACATTGCTACCTATTTAGGCATAACACAGGCAAGTCTGAGCCGGATCAGGGCACAAATAAAGTGACGTGATTCGGCGGATATTACATAGTTTTTAATATTAATCAAGTTTAGGATTTAGAATTCGAGGTTGAATTTATTTATGGATACATTTACGCACCTGTTTGAAGACTTAAATTTGGACAACCACAATTCTAAATCCGAAACTTGAGTTATTAATAAGTTGGTGCAGTTCTTGCTTTGACAAGCGGCAAAGCAAGAACTGCACCAACAAAAAACAAGTGCATCCCCTAAGAAGTATGTATTATTAATAAATTGGTGCACTTGAGACAAGTGCACCCCCTAAGAAGTATGTGCTATTAATAAATTGGTGCACTTCTTGCTCTGGCAAGCGGCAAAGCCGAGCGGAGACAAGTGCACCCCCTAAGAAGTATGTGCTATTATCAGGGGGTGCAGTTGTCTCAACTGCACCAACAAAGAGATAACTGCACCAACAAAGAGATAAGTGCACCAAAAAAAAACAAGTACACCCCCTATTATATTTCAAGGCGCTTCATCTCTGCCTCCACGATGTTCGTAAGCTCTACGAACTGCTCCACGGAGAGCTGCTCCGGACGCTTCGTCATGATGTCCTGTGCGTAGAACTCGGCAGAAGCCGATCCGCCGAATATCTGGCGCAAGCTGACGCGCAGCATCTTGCGGCGCTGGTTGAACACGGTCTTCACGACGCGCTTGAACAGACGCTCGTCGCAACCGAGGTCGGTCACGGTGTTGCGCGTCATGCGTATCACCGCACTCTTCACCTTTGGAGGCGGATTGAACACCGTCTCGTCGACAGTGAAGAGATACTCTACGTCGTACCAAGCCTGGATGAGCACCGACAGGATGCCGTACGCCTTTGTGCCTGGTGCAGACGCGATGCGCAGAGCCACCTCGCGCTGTATCATACCCGTGCAGCAAGGGATAAGCTCCTTGTAGTCGAGCATCTTGAAGAATATCTGCGACGAGATGTCGTAAGGATAGTTGCCCGTGAGCACGAACTGCTTGCCGTCGAAGATTTCGTTAAGGTCCATGCGCAGGAAGTCGTTGCCGATGATGTTCTCGCGGAGCTTCGGAAACGTCTCGTTAAGATAAGCCACCGACTCCTTGTCGATCTCCACAGCCTTCACAAGGCGCGGCTTTGTGACGAGAAATTGTGTCATCACGCCCATACCCGGTCCAATCTCAAGCACCGGTATGTCGGGGCAGGCGTCCACCGTGTCGGCGATAGCTTTCGCTATGCCGAGGTCGGTGAGGAAGTGCTGCCCTAAGTTCTTCTTCGGTCTAACGGCCTTTACCATTACTCAGCCTCCTGACGGTCGTCTACGTTGTCGCCCTCTGTGGGTGCAAGCACAGCCTCGAAGTCGGTGATGCCGTTGTTAACGAGGATGTTGTACCACTGGATGAGCTTCTTGATGTCTGAATCGTGAACGCGGTCGCGATCGTATGCAGGCAATACCTCTGCGAAGAAGTTGTGGAGCTCGTCAGCAGAGCACTTCTTGTAGTTGAGCGAGCACTCCTTCGACTGCTCCTTCTCGCCGAGGTTCTTCAGCACCTGCCACAATGGGATGTCCTCTGCGTCGGTGTACATAGCGATGTCGCCGAGTGATGTTACGCGGTCAGAAGCAAAAGCCGGCATACGGCGGTGTGTAGCGTCGAGAGCCTCAACGATGAGGTTGCGGTTGCCACGTGATACGAGTTTGTAAAGTCCCGGCTTGCCGGCTATTGAAAGAATTGTTTCCATTGTCTTTAATGTTTATTTAATTATTAATTATTGATTGCTATTTGTCTTAATATATCGTCGATTTGCACTTGCAGGTCGCACTCGCCGTCGTTCTGTATGCAGAAGTCGCTGCGCTGCGCCACTTCCTGCTGGCTCATCTGCACGTCGATCCATTCGGCTGCGCGTTCGGGCGTGATGTTGTCGCGCTGCACGATGCGCTGTATGCGCACTGGGCGTGGCGCTGTGACGCAGACTATATGGTCGAACGCTATGCGGCGGTCGAATCCGCTCTCGAAGAGTATGGCGCTTTCGAGCCACTGCTTGCCGGAAGCGGCGAAGTCGTCGGCCACTGCGGGGTGTACGATGTCGTTTATGGCGAGCTTGTTCGCCTCGCTTGCGAGAAGAAACTCGGCAAGCACCGGCTTCTGAAGCACTCCGTCGGCAGAGTATACAGTGTCGCCTACGAGCACCTTAAGTTGCTGTTGCAGCCTGTCTGAGGTGCGCATGAGTCGTTTTGCTGCAGCATCGCAGTCATACACCTCGATGCCGCGCTGCTCCAAGAGTCGGCAGACATAGCTCTTGCCAGAACCTATTCCGCCAGTTATTGCTATCTTCATATTTATATACTTTAGAAGGCAAAGAGATTAAGAAGCATGAAAGCTCAACACCTAACCATCTCAACACCTCAACACCCTACTGCTCCTCAATAAGGTAGTCTACTTGCGTCATCTGCAGACGGGCGTTGCGCACGCCCTGTGGACATTGGCGCAGATGTATGTTGCACTTGTCGGACGGATGCTCAATAAGCTCGTTGTAGTCGACCACTACGGCGAACTGGTCTGACGAGATGCTGCGGAACATGCTTGCACCGACAATGAAGTTGACGGTGACGCGCTGCGGGAATGAGCGCAGCACCTTGCCCTCAGGCATGTTCACCGCCGTCACCGGCACCTCGATAGTCTCCTCGGTGAGAATGTCGGGATAGAGTCCGATGCGCACGGTGTTGGGCACAATCTTCACGCCCTTTATCTTCTCGAGCGCCACGGTCTTTACAACCGTGTCGTTGAAGTTGGTGATGTTGATGGGCACGGTCTTCACGTAGCGCAGCGAGTCGAGCGTCTGCTTGCTGCCGTAGACGGTGACGGTCTCGGGCCAGAAGCGTGTGCGTGCAAGGTAGAACGACTTGCCTGGCACCACTACACCTGCCATCTTAACTGGCACCTGACGCGACAGTCCGTAGTTGTAGTAGAAGTCGAGACGGTCGGGCTTCACCTGCACCACCTTAGAGGCTCCGCTGAAGCGCTGGTTAACCATCTTCATCAGCTCCTGCGACGGCACTACGCCGTAGCCCGACTGACGTGTGACGAACGACTGGAAGTTGATGTTAATCGGACGCACGCCTTCGCCGTAGATGTATGCGAGAAGCGCGAAGCCTTTGTCGCGCACCGTGACACGCACGGTGTCCTCCATGTCGCTTGTTATCACGACGTTCTTCGGTACGTTCACAAGGTATGCGGGCACGCTTACCTCTCTCTCGTATGTTTCGTTGAGCGCCGTCATCAGCCAGAAGATGGTGCTCAGCACGAGAAAGAAGAAAAAAGTCAGAAACTCCCTGTTAGCTGAGCTGAACAGGAAGTTTCTGACCATATTTATTATTTGCGTCAAGCGTTTTTCCATCGAATCATCGATTAATGAATTAACTTCAAGCCGTTGGCGGTCGAAGTGTCTAAATTACTTCTGTGGCTGCTGTGTGCCGTCAGCGAACACGCCTGCCTTGTCTACTGTAACGACAACGCCGCGAGCGATCTCTACGTCTACGGTGCCGGCTGTGAGGTCTACACGGCGAACTGTAGCGTGGATGCCACCACCTACCATCACCTTGTCGCCCTCTTTGAGTGCGTTCTGGAACTCACGAATCTTCTTCTGCTGCTTCTGCTGCGGACGAATCATGAAGAAATACATGATGACGAAGAGTGCTAAAATCATGATGATCATTCCCATGCCACCACCTTGCTGTGCTGCCTGAGCAGCGAGTACTGTTGTATTCATTGTTGTTTTCTTGTTTTAGTTAAGTTGTGGGTTGAACGGTTAAGCTGTTGACGTTTGTCTGCGCTTCAACATCTCCCATCACAACATTAATATTATTGTTTTCTTAAAATTTTCTCTTTTTATATTACGCTTACTCTGCGCCGGTTGTCTCCTCTTCCGGCTGCTCCTGAGCGGCCTGTTCTGCCTGCTCGGCATAGCGTGTGCGGAGCACTTCGCCGTCTTCGAGAGCCTGCTGTGCGCGGTTGAGACGCGGTGTTGCAGGGCGGCGCGGTGCCTGACGGCGCTGCGGACGGTCCTCGATGGTCTTCAGGAGCTTGCCTGTAGACATGAGGTAGCGTGCGATAGCGTCGAGCATACCGTTGATGTACGAGCCCGACTTCGGTGTAGAGTAGAGCTTTGCGAGTTCGACGTACTCGTTGATGGTCACGCTCACCGGTATGTTGGGGAATGTGAGCATCTCGGCGATGGCTATCTGCATGATCACTACGTCCATGTATGCCAGACGCGAGAAGTCCCAGTTGCGCGATGTCTCGCTCATGTAGCGCTGATACTGGTCGGCGTTGAGGATGGTTGCGCGGAATAACTTCACGGCGAAGTCCTTGTCCTCGATGTCCTTATACTCGGGCAGGAGTTCCTGCTTTGCCTTGTTCTCGGGCTCGAAGCGCTTGATGGTCTTGAGCACGAATGTGTCTACCACTTCCTTGTCGTCGTTCCAGTAGAGGCTCTGCTCTTCGAGGAGCTGGTCGAGGTCTTCGTTCTCCTGGATGAGCTGACGGTAAAGCTTGCGCCATACCTCACGGTCGGCCTCGTACGAGTTGTCTGTGTCTGCCATGTACTCGGCGTATGTCTGGCTCTGCTCGATCTGGTTGCACAGACCGCGCACGAACTCCACGCTGTTAGCCCACGACTGTTTCTGTGTCTCGGCGAACTCGTTGAGCTGCTTGTTCTCCTCGAGCTGCACGGCGAACTTGTTATAGGCGAATTTTTGTGACGGCGTTTCCGCTCCCTCACGCAGAGCACGCTGCGTAGCTACTTCCACACGCTTGCGTTCTTCCTGTGTGACGGCGACGATGAGTTCCAAAAGATAATTGTACAAATCGTAAGCCTTAGACAGACTGAAAAGCAATTCCTTCTCTGCGCTGTCCATGAGTTTGTTTCCGTTCTGATAGTATGCGTAGGTTAACTGAACTATCTTAATTCTGATTAATTCGCGGTTGATCATCCTTCTCTTACTTTATTATAATACGTATCTTGCTGTTGTTTGCATAGATTAAAGAAACGCTGGGCAAGCCAGACCTTCGACACCCTTGTCTCAATAACAGGTGCAAAAATAGCTAAATTTGGCTGAACTACCAAGCGAAACATACATTATTGTGTATTTTTTAATGTATTTTTTGCTCAATTCGGATAAAATACGTACCTTTGCACCGCTTTTTTGAGCACATCCGTACAGAAATATAAAAATTCTCGTGTGATGGCGAATTAAGGCATAAACATTATTTTATCAACTTAATTTAGAGTAACACAAATGAAAGAGATTAACGTTACAGGTCAGAAGCGTACAGACCTTGGCAAGAAAGCTTCTAAGACATTGCGTAAGGAAGGACTTGTTCCTTGCAACATTTACGGCCTCGCAGAGCAGGACGGCAAGCCGACAGCTATGGCTTTCGCAGTTCCTATGACTGAGCTCCGTAAGATCATCTACACTCCGCACATCTATGTTATCAACCTCGTTATCGACGGCGAGTCTCACACAGCTATCCTCAAGGATATCCAGTTCCACCCGGTAACTGACGCTGTTCTTCACGTAGACTTCCTCGAGGTTAACGACCAGAAGCCTATCACAATCGGTATTCCTGTTAAGCTCACTGGCTTGGCACAGGGTGTACGTGACGGTGGTCGCATGAACCTCTCTATCCGCAAGATCGAGGTTAAGGCTCCTTACCAGCAGATTCCGGAGCACCTCGACATCGACGTTACTGCTCTCCAGATTGGCAAGAGCATCAAGATCGGTCAGCTCAGCTTCGAGGGTCTCGAGATCGTTACAGGCAAGGAGGTTATCGTTTGCTCAATCAAGATGACACGTGCCGCTCTGTCTGCAGCTGCTCAGGCTCAGGCTTAATGACATCAGATAGAAATACAAAAAGCGCATGCGTCGACGACGTGTGCGCTTTTTATATTTGGTGAGGTGGTGAGATGTTGAGGTGTTGATATTAGCAACATAACAAATCTCAACACCTCAACATAACAACATCTCAACACAACAAATCTCACCACCTCACCATCTCACCATCACAACATAACATCACAACAACCCAACATCATGGACAAATTCTTAATAGTAGGCTTGGGAAACCCCGGCGCCGAGTACGACCACACACGCCACAACACGGGCTTCATGGTCGTTGACGAACTGGCAAAGTCGGTGGGCGCCTCCTTCGAGGACAAGCGCTACGGCTTCGTGGCGGAGACTTCGCTTAAGGGGCGCAAGGTATTCATCCTCAAGCCGACAACATACATGAACCTCAGCGGCAACGCCGTGCGCTACTGGCTGCAGAAGGAGAATATCGACCAGACAAGACTGCTCGTCGTTGTGGACGACCTCTCAATTCCGCTCGGCGACTTCCGTCTGAAGGGCAACGGATCGAACGGCGGACACAACGGACTGGGCAACATCCAGCAGCTCATCGGACAGCAGTATGCGCGTCTGCGCATGGGCATCGGCGCCGACTTCCAGCGTGGCGCGCAGGTAGACTGGGTGCTGGGCAAGTACAGCGCTGAGGATATGCAGACGCTGCAGCCGAGCATCGACCTGGCAGTGGAGATAATAAAGAGCTTTGTGCTTGCCGGACTGAACATCACGATGAACCAGTTCAACAAGCTCGGAAAGAAGCACAAATAGGTTAGGTTTAGCTAAGCTTTTTAAGCCTTTCTAAGCCTCAATAAGCCTCAATAAGCCTTTCTGAGCCTTTGCTTTTTACTTTTTTACTCTTTTACTTTTTTACTTTTAAAAGTCTTTTTTACTTTTAACATGGAAGTAGCACGTATAGACAAATGGCTGTGGGCGGCGCGCATATTCAAGACGCGCTCCATAGCAGCCGACGCCTGCAAGAACGGACGCGTCATGCTGGGCGGAGTGACCGTGAAGCCGAGCCGCACGGTGAAGGTGGGCGATGTGGTGAGCGTAAAGAAGCCGCCAGTAACCTACTCGTTCAAGGTTCTGAAGACGATAGAGCAGCGCGTGGGCGCTAAGCTCCTGCCGGAGATTTACGAGAACGTGACCGACCCGAAGCAGTACGAACTGCTCGAGATGAGTCGCATCAGCGGTTTCGTAGACCGCGCACGCGGCACGGGTCGACCGACGAAGAAGGAGCGCCGCGCACTGGATGCGTTCGCCGAGCCTGCCATGTTCGGCTTCGACGACTTCGACGACGAATTTGATTTCGACGAGTAGCGCTACACTAAAGCTAATAAATTTCTCCGTTATCATTGATTTAAAATAGACAGCAAAGACTCTGCCGCACTTGCGGCGGAGTCTTTGCTGTCTTTCTAAGAGCCAAATTACTCACGTAATCGTTCCTAAATGACTATCAAATTCAATAGGTTAGTAGGAAACACATGTTTATGAATACATTATTTATTGGAAATGAACATACAGGTTTACACTCCGTCGTCCTCGTCTTCGAGTTCGTCTTCGCTTGCAGTGTCGAGCTTCGTGTCCTTAGCCACGCTCAAGGCGCCCAATCGTGACACTTTCACTACGAGCGGCTCGTACTCGTCGCTCATCTTGTCGGGCGAACCGACGCTTGCCGCAAAGCGAAGGGCGTCGCCGTCAACGCAATCGAACACCACTCCGAGCAACGCTCCCTTCGAGTATGTGTCGCTGATGTACTGCGTGAAGTCGGTCTTGAGGAACGTGCGCTCGAAGAACACCGACCCGTCGCTGCGCAGCACGCGCACCGAGATGCGGTTGTCGTAGTAGCTGTTGCCCTGCTCGTCGTAGGTAAGGGGCAGTGTGTTGTCCGACTTACGCTCCACGCACACCTTATAGGTTGCGCCGAGCCACTCCACGTTGCGCTTGTCCTCGTAGCCGCTCATGGCCTGCGTCTGCTTCTTCTGCACCTTGGCGCGCTTGTGCACTATTATGTTGTCGCTTTTCGGTTTCTCCGCACACGACGCCACGAGGAGCGCCGCAGCGCATAGTGCCGCGCAGCGGATAACTTTCTTTATGCAATTAGTCTTTTTCATGCGAGCAAAGGTATAAAAAATATTCCACATACATATAAAATACGCTTGCACATTCAAATAAAAAACGTACTTTTGCAAATAAACAGAAATTAAACGGAATGTGAACTGTATTTAAACCAGAATCGACATGAGAAAGTTATTGTTTATATTTTGCATGACTGCCGCCGCAATGATGGTTTCGTGCGGAAAGAAGCAGCCGAAGACGCCAGAGCCGGTGAAGCCGACCGAGCAGGTGGAGCGCATAGACACGACCGCTACGCTCGTGATGCAGATACAGAAGTGCTCGCGTCTGTACACCACGGAGTATCAGGTGCACAAAATTGTGACGCACGACGACGATATAAAGCTGAAGGGCAAGCTCTTCAGCAAGAAGTACAACATAACGTTGCCGCTCGGACAGCGCAAGGTGGCTATACCGATGGAGGCCACGCTGAAGGCTTACGTCGACTTCACCGAGTTCTCCGCCGACAACGTGCGCCGCGACTCTACGCACATCGAGCTTATTCTGCCCGACCCGCGCATCGTGCTCACCTCGTCGCGCATCGACCACAACGAGATTAAGGAATATGTGGCGCTCATGCGCAGTAACTTTAGCGAGGAGGAGCTGCAAAGCTACGAGATGCAGGGCCGCGAGGTGATCATCCACGACATTGCCAACAGCGACATCACGGAGCGTGCGCGCCAGAGTGCCGCCAACGCCATTGTGCCCATTCTCAGACAGCTGGGCTACAAGCCGCAGAACATCACCATCTCGTTCCGCAAGAAATTCACGCCTGCGGATGTAGAGGGCATCATCAGCTCAAGTTCTGTAGAGAACAAGGGCAACGCCACACGCCGATAGGCTGACAACGCAACACATTACTCAACTCTTTAAAAGGCAAAAGTATGGAGACGAACAAACAGAACCGAGAGAAGCAGGATATGCCGAAGCTCGAAAAGATAGGACGCAGCGTAATGGCTGCACTCAAAAAGGTGCCTGCGGGCGTTTGGCTGAAGCTGGCGCTCGTGCTGATAGTGGTGATTATCGCCGTGAAGCTGATTGTAGGCGTGAAGAAAGGACTCACGAACAACAACACCACGCTGCCCGAGATAACGAAGAACGAGAAGATAGACATCACGCCCACGCTGATACGCTCGATAGAGCAAATCGGCGAGTGGTCGTTCCTCGAGATTGACGACGAGGAGATGGTAGACACGCTGCGACGCGGCGTGTTCTCGAAGAGCGAACTGGTGCGCATCTACTACGGAACGTTGCGCATCGGCTTCAACCTGAAGGAGACGCGCGAGGGATGGCTCGCCATGTCGGGCGATACGCTCGTGGCTAAGTTGCCGCCTGTGAAGCTGCTCGACGACAACTTCATCGACGAGGCGCGCACACGCTCGTTCATAGCGTCGGGAAAGTGGACTCACGCCGACCGACAGGCTATGTACTACCGCGCTGCGGAGAAGATGCGCCGCCGCTGCCTCACCGAGAAGAACTACCGAAAAGCGCGCGAGAACGCCAAGGAGCAGTTCGAACAGCTGCTCCACTCGCTGGGCTTTGAAAAGACACGCGTGGAATTCTAAAGAGAGATATGCAACAACAGATTATCATTTCAAACGACATAGAGCACGACTTGGCGACAGCCATCGCCGAGTCGGAGCACGACCGCGTCTTTGTGCTCACCGACGACACTACGCACGAGTGCTGCCTGCCGAAAGTGGCGGCGCTGCTTGCGCAGTACGATGCCGTGCCCATCACCATTCCTCACGGCGACCAGCATAAGACGCTCTCCGCGCTCGGCGACGTGTGGACAGCGCTGCAGCAGGGCGGCGCAACACGCCACTCACTGCTCATAAACCTCGGCGGCGGCATGATAACCGACCTCGGCGGATTCGCTGCCGCCACGTTCAAGCGCGGCATCAACTTCATAAACATACCCACGACGCTGCTCGCTATGGTAGACGCGGCGGTGGGAGGCAAGACGGGCATCAACTTCGGCGGACTGAAGAACGAGATAGGAGCGTTCGCCGACGCACGCTTCGTCATCATAAACACCAGCTTTCTCGACACGCTCGACGCCGAGAACCTCTGTTCGGGCTACGCCGAGATGCTGAAGCATGCGCTCATCAGCGACGAACGCATGTGGGCTGAGCACGTCAACTTCGACCTCTCGCAGCCCGACCTCGCCGAACTGCAGCGCATGGTGGCTGAGTCTATCGCCGTGAAGGAGCGCATCGTGGCGGAAGACCCTCACGAGCACGGCATACGCAAGGCGCTCAACTTCGGTCATACTATCGGTCATGCGCTGGAGGAGTTCGCTCTACAACAAGCAGGGGGTGCAGTTGTCTCAACTGCACCAATCAATCAAACCACAGGGGGCACAGCTATCTCAAGCGCACTGGGGAACAGACCGTTGCTGCATGGCTATGCTGTAGCCTTCGGCTTGATTGGCGAGTTGTATATGAGTGCACGCAAAGCTGGCTTCCCCACCGAAAGGCTGCATCAGACGACACGCTTCATACGCGAGAACTACGCTCAGACGGAGTTCACGTGCAACGACTACCCCACTCTGCTCGACCTCATGCGCCACGACAAGAAGAACACGGCGGGCGTAATCAACTTCACCCTGCTCCACAACATCGGCGACATACGCATCAACCAGACTGCCACCGACGAGGAGATATGTGAAGCGCTCGACTTCATCAGAGAGGGCTATTGACAGAAGGCTGAGCAGCAGGGATTCAACAGGAATTAATAATTTACCGAACAGGATTTTATCCTAAACATAACGGAGAATACTCGGAACATAACAATAATATAAAGGAGAAAAACGTTTCTCTACGACTACTTAATACTTGATATTATGAATATAGACAAGATAAAGGAAGTGCTCTTGAAGCGCGACGGACTCTCTAACACACTCGGCATGGAGTTTATCTCTACGCCCGACCCCGACACATGTCAGGCTCGCATGAAGGTAGACGAGCGCAATCGTCAGATTTTCGGATTCCTCAGTGGCGGCGCATCGCTCGCACTTGCCGAGAACCTGGCTGGCGTAGGCTCGCTCGCTCTCTGTCCGAACAATATATGTGTGGGCATCAACGTGAGCGGCAGTCACGTGAAGGCGGTGCTCGACGGCGACACCGTGACCGCTACAGCGCACATTCTGCACAAAGGAAAAACGCTGCACCAGTGGCATGTGGACATACGCAACGAGGCTGGCGACTTGATTTCGTCGGTAGAAGTGACCAACTTTGTGATGAACAAACCGAAATAGAATGAGCTACGTATATTTCCGACTGCCACACTCTACGCACATATTCCGCAACCGACTCACAACCGAACCCGAAGAGATTGCTTCGCTCGCCGAACTGAACGGACGGCGCGGCTTCGTAATCGCTCCGTTCGCACCATCGGCAGATTGCCCCATACTCCTGATGCCGACGGATTGGGAGGAAGTGGAGCTATGCTCGGAGAAAACGGATTCGTGTTCAGACCAAGCGATGCTGAACGCCGACAGCGACGTGTCTGCGATGCTCATTGACGCCGATTACGAGGAGGAGCGCGAGCGTTACGCCGTCGACTTCCACAATTATCACGGGCAGCTTTCCGCAGGCGCCTTCCAGAAGATTGTGCTTGCACGCAGCGCGCGACTCACAGCGACGGAGCAGATTTCGCCGCTCACGCTCTTTGCACGCGCCTGCCGTAGATATCCGCGCATGTTCGTCACGCTGTTCTCAACCGAGCGTAGCGGAACATGGATTATCGCCACACCAGAGACGCTAATCGGCGGCACCGACGGAGCAATGCACACGATGGCACTCGCCGGAACGATGCGTCTGAGCGGCGCAAACCTCGACTTCGACGTGGAAGGTGGCGCTATAGGAAAGGACGATATTCACTGGAGCACGAAAAACATTAAGGAACAACGCTGCGTTGAGACGTACCTCACGGAGTGTGTGGAGCAGTTCAGCGACGATTTCTCCGTAGACGGACCCTACACCGTGCGTGCCGGCGACCTCGTTCATCTGCGCTCCGACATTCGTTTCAGCCTCAACAACTCGGAACATCTCGGCGATCTCATCAACGCTTTGCACCCTACTCCGGCGGTATGCGGTATGCCGAAGGCTGCAACACGCGACTTCATCCTGCAGAACGAGTCGGGAGAACGCAGCTACTACAGCGGCTTCACCGGACTTATCGACCCCACAGGCGACACCCGACTCTTCGTAACGCTGCGCTGCATGCAGATAGAAGGAGGCACGGAGAGCGTCGCTTACCGACTTTACGCCGGCGGCGGACTGCTTAAGGACAGCGAGTGTCAGTCGGAGTGGGAGGAAACAGAGGCTAAGATGAACACTATGCGACAACTGTTCAAGCATAAATAAGCATCGCACGTGAGACAATCATAGAAAAAATGTACAGCAACAAGGAAAACATAAACATACTGACATCGCTGCTCATCGAATGGGGAGTGACAGACGCTGTGGTTTGTCCGGGCAGTCGCAATGCTGCCATCGTGCATAACCTCAATGAATGTGGTACAATAAACTGCCACCCTATCACCGACGAGCGCTCTGCGGCGTTCTACGCTATGGGCATGGCTCTCTGCACGAAGCGTCCTACAGTGGTATGCGTCACGTCGGGTTCGGCTCTGCTCAACACGGCTCCGGCTGTGGCAGAGGCTTACTACCAGCATGTGCCGCTCATCGTCATAGCTGCCGACCGACCGCAGCAATGGATTGACCAACTCGACGGTCAGACGCTGCCGCAACCCGACGCTCTAAATCGGTTTGTGCGCCGCAGCGTGTCGCTGCCCGAGCCTCGAAACGAAGAGGAGCGCTGGTATTGCAACCGTCTTGTGAACGAAGCGATGCACGCTGCCACTTTCCGCCAGCCGGCTCCAGTGCTCATCAACGTGCCCATAACCGAACCGCTCTTCACGTTCGACGTTGCCGAACTGCCGCAGGAACGCCGCTTCCGTATGCTCGACAGCGACGTTACTCTCACCGACGCCACAATAGAGGCTCTGCAGCAGGAACTCTTCAAGGCGAAGCGCCCACTTATCGTGGTCGGACAGACGGCTGCCGACGGCTTCGGAAGTTCGCCTTTCGACATCGGCGAACTTGCCAAACACTTTGTGGTTTTCGCCGAACCTCTGTCTAACAGCAGCAGCGAAACCATTCACTTCGACGAGGCTGTCAGACGCTTGACAACCCACCCCGAACAGCAAGACGGCGAGTGCGACGACGCAAGTCGCTACGCCCCCGACTACATTATATACATCGGCGACACCTTGGTGAGTAAGGCTACGCGACGCTGGCTGCGACAGACACAGGCACCGTCGTGTCTTGTTACGGCAGACCCGCTGAATGCGTGCGACCCGCTGATGTCGTTGCGATACATCGTGACATGCAGCAACGCCGACCTAAAGCTGCTCATGCCTGCGCTCTGCGATATTTATACACACAGCGACCGCTACGCCGATAACGAAGCCGCATGGCGCAACGAAGAAAGCCGTAAGAAATACTGGAACGATTGGAGAGGTCTGCTCGAAAAGTGGGCAGACCATGCCGAAAAATACGAGCCCGAATACTCGCAGATGGCTGCTGTGAGATGCCTGGAGCAACAGATAGAAAGTGCATCCGTGCGCATCAACACCCACTACGCCAACAGCACCGCCGTACGTCTCGGCTGCATCTACGCCAAACATTATGTCTGGTGCAACCGCGGTGTGAACGGCATCGAAGGATCGCTATCTACAGCAGCCGGTTTCGCCGTATCTAACAAGGATTTGAACGTCTGCATCATCGGCGACCTTAGCTTCTTCTACGACCAGAACGCGCTATGGAACAGTTGCGTAGGCGGCAATCTGCGCATCCTGCTGCTCAACAACTCGTGCGGCGGCATCTTCAAGCAGCTGCCCAACCTGCACAAGAGTCCGGTGGCTGACACCTTCGTAGGCGCAAGCCACACGACAACGGCGCAAGGCATCTGCGCGCAGAACAATGTGGAATACATCTCGGCGCACAACGCCGAAGAAATGAAACGCGGAATAAGCGAACTTCTAACACACAAGGGCAATCGCCCCATGCTTCTCGAAGTATTTACGGATGCAGATACTGACGCAGAAACGCTCAGCAAATACTTCAGGGGGTGCACCTAATAACAGTCTTTATTAATAAATACGTACGTCGGCAATAACCATGCTGCCCACAGCCTCGTTGATGCGCTTCACCAATTGGGTGCGCATCATCGTAAGGTCCTGTCGCAGCGCCGGACTGAGAATCTTCACGAACAGCGTTTGGTTCTTGATAAACTTCTCGCCGGTATAGCGCGCAACGCCGGCGCCGACAACCTTTTCCCAAGCGTCGATGGCGCGTCGCTGCAGCAAAGGCGTCTCCAGTCCTTCGCGTCGCAGATACATATTAAGCAAGTCGCTGATCGACTGCACGTCACGTCTGAACATACACGTTTATTTATTAGTAGGTTGGTGAGCAACAATCTCGCCGCCCTTAACATCGAACAACTTATAGTCGTAGCTAACACTGTCGAGAATGCGGTCGAGATGCTCGCGGTTGGTGTCGGTAATGAAAATCTGTCCGAATCCGTCGCCCGACACGAGCTTTACGATCTGCTCCACACGATGTGAGTCGAGCTTGTCGAAGATATCGTCGAGCAGCAGCAGCGGTGTTGTCTGCGACGCCGTACGGCGCAGGAAGTCGAACTGCGCCAGCTTCAACGCCAGCACAAACGTCTTTGTCTGTCCCTGCGAGCCTTCGCGCTTCATCTGATAGTCGCCGAGTAGCATCTCCAGGTCGTCGCGATGCACGCCATGCAGCGAGTAGCCCACCGCACGGTCCTTGAAGCGGTCGCGCTGAATGACATCGAGCAGCGGACCGCGCTGAGCATGCGACACATACTTCAGCGACACCGTTTCCTTACAGTCAGACACATGCTGGTATATGCGTTGGAACACAGGCACGAGTCTGTCAACGAAGTCCTCGCGGGCACGGAATATCGTCTCGCCATGACGCGCCATCTCCTGCTCCCAAATGTCGAGCAATGCGGGGTCGGGCTCCTGCTCCATCTTCAGCAAAGCGTTGCGCTGCTGTAGCGCCTTCGTGTAGCTGTTGAGAGCATCGATATACGTGTTGTCGTATTGCGAAATCACGATATCCATCAGTCGGCGCCGTTCCTCGCTACCGCCTGCGATGAGCGTCTGGTCGGCAGGCGAAACGAACACAAGCGGAATGAGTCCGATGTGCTGCGAGAGTCGCTTATACGCCTTTTTGTCGCGCTTCAGCTGCTTCTTCTGTCCGCGTTTCATGCCGCAGTAGACCGCCACCGGTTCGTCCTCGTCGGTAGCATACGCAGCGTCGAGCATAAGAAAGTCGGCGTCGTGCTTTATCACCTGCGAGTCGATAGGATTGAACGCACTACGGCAGAACGACAGGTAGTAGATGGCGTCGAGCAGATTGGTCTTGCCCTCGCCATTACTGCCGAGAAAACAGTTGAGCTTGGGCGAGAACTCAAGCGAAGCCTCCCCAATATTCTTGAAATTGAGTATGGATAAATTGCGTAATATCATGTAATTATATACCCTGTAGACCCGTTGCGGGTCGCTGTTATAACTGTAACAACACGTTGTATTACTGCAAAGTTACCCCATTTATTATTGAAAAAAGAAAAAAAGGTGGAATAAATTTCAATATGTGAGATAAAATCAGTAATTTTGCTCCTCGCAATGTGTCACATTGCAGACTATAAACCGATAAAAATAAAAACAAAATAACAAATGACAAACAAAATTGATTTTGGTGCTAACTCTCACGTAGAGAAGACCAACAACAAGGAAGATTTCTTCTTGAAGTTCAAGAAGCAGATAATCACAGGTGTAGTAGTAGTTCTGCTCGTTGTAGCAGGCGCTATCCTTTACAACGTTTTCGTGGCTGGTCCGCGTGAGGACAAGGCAAGCACAGCTATCGCAAAGGGCGAGCAGTACTTTAACGAAGAGCAGTTTGACAAGGCTCTCAACGGCGACGGCGCAGGCTACGTTGGTTTTGTGAAGATCGCAAGCGACTACAGCAGCACCGACGCTGGAAACCTCGCTAAACTCTACGCAGGTCTTAGCTTCTACAACCTCGGCAAGTACACAGAGGCTGTGACATACCTCGAGAAGTTCTCTACAAAGGGCGACGCTATGGTAAGCCCGACAGCTACTGCAGCACTCGCTAACGCTTACGCGCAGACTGGCAACGTAGACAAGGCTATCAGCACTCTGAAGAAGGCTGCCGACATGGCAGACAGCAAGGCTGAAGACGTTAACAACAGCATCTCACCGACTTTCCTCCTCCAGGCTGGTAAGCTCCTCGAGAGCCAGAAGAAGAACGACGAGGCTCTGAAGATCTATCAGGACATCAAGAAGAAGTACGTAAACTCTTCTTTGGTACAGAGCTCAGAGATCGACAAGTACATCGAGCGCGTTTCAGAGTAATCGAATAACCAAATATGGCTACATCACTCCATAACCTCTCACAGTACGACATCACCACCATCCCCGACGCAAGCAACATGTGCTTCGGCATCGTGGTGGCTGAATGGAACGAGGAGATAACGGGCGCGCTGCTCGACGGAGCCGTCAAGACTCTCGAGAAGCACGGCGCTCTGCCCGAGAACATCCACATCAAGACCGTTCCGGGCAGCTTCGAGCTTATCTACGGCGCTCACCAGATGGTGCTGCACGGCGGCTACGACGCCGTAATCATCCTCGGCAGCGTGATTCGCGGCGAGACTCCTCACTTCGACTACATCTGTCAGGGCGTAACGGCAGGCATCGCACGCCTCAACACAACAAGCGAGATACCTATCATCTACGGCTTGCTCACCACCAACGACTTGCAGCAGGCGCTCGACCGCTGCGGTGGCAAGTACGGCAACAAGGGCGATGAGTGCGCTATCGACGCTATCAAGATGGCGAAGTTCTAACGAATACATTTTTATAACATACAAAAAGTCCGACAAGATCAATACACTTGTCGGACTTTTTTATAATACTTGAAACCCTACATATTTCTTATTATTGCTATCCAATACAACTTGCGATTAACTAAATTATGGTTAGCACTTACTTCCTAAAATATATTCTACACAATACCACTATCGAACAAATCACTTCTGCAACAACAGCAATAGGTAGGCAATACAGAACAGAATCAATAAAACCCAGATTACAATAATAGAGAAAAAATTGCATAGGCAAGTACATTATAAAAAAACCTGTAGAAACACAATACATAAAAGGTAGCGGTTCCTTTTCCAACCATAATTGTTGCCCACAATGGTTACAAGTGGTAGAATACTTTGTCCCTTTTATTATATACTTTATGCATTTTCTTAAGGATACCTTTTTATGACAATAAGGGCATTCTCTATTTTTCATTGATGTTTTTATAAATTACAAATTTTGTTTTGCTATTTCAGTGATGGCAACATTCGTATTGACCGACGCAGACCAAATAAATAAGCTATTTATACTGCGCGATGCGCTCTTTACACTGCTCCATGAGCCACTTCGGCGTGCTCGTAGCACCGCAGATGCCCACCGTACGCACGTCTTCCGTAAACCACGACATATCTATCTCGTCGGCACTTTCTATCTGATAGCTGCGCGCATTGACGCTACGACACTCGTTGAAGAGTACCTTTCCGTTGCTACTCTTGCGACCTGAGACGAAGAGGACGAGGTCGTGACGCGAGGCGAACGATGCGATATTCGGCATACGGTTAGCCACCTGTCTGCAGATGGTGTCGAAGCTGCGGAACGTAGCGCCCTCCTCGATGTGCTGCTGAATGTAGTTGATGACGCGATGGAAGCCATCGAGCGACTTTGTTGTCTGCGAGTAGAGATAGATGTCGCGCGAGAAGTCGAGCTTCTCCACGTCCTCCACCTTCTCTACCACGATAGCCTCGCCTGCGGTCTGCCCCACAAGTCCCAGCACCTCGGCGTGTCCGCGCTTGCCGAAGATAACGATCTGCGCATCGGGCGCCGTGTCGTACTGTCGCTTGATGCGGCGCTGCAGAGCCAGCACCACGGGACACGTAGCGTCGATTATCTCTATGTTGTTCTGCTTCGCCAGAGCGTAAGTCTCGGGCGGTTCGCCGTGAGCACGCAGCAGCACCTTCACGTCGTGCAGGCGGCGCAGGTCGTCATGATTGATAGTGATGAGTCCCTGCTCGTGCAGTCGCTCCACCTCCATACCGTTGTGCACGATGTCGCCGAGGCAGTAGAGCTCGTTGCCCTTGGCAAGTTCCTCCTCAGCCTTCTTTATGGCGGTAGTGACTCCGAAGCAGAAGCCACTACCCTCGTCTATTTCTATTGTCAAATTCATTCCGTCAGAATTACTGTCGTAATACTTCTACGTTCTTTATACCTTATTATTATATTATTATACAATACGCCGATTGTTTATATGACACGCCGATTATAATACGATACCTCGCAGCACTATTCGGCTACAATCTTTATGGTTGTCTTCGGCTGTTTGGGGTCGTTGGTTATCATCAGCACACGCGGTTTCGAGCGCGCCGTCTTCAGCTGTCGTTTCTCTGCCGTCACCTTCAGTTTAGCCGACTCGCCGGGATGCAGCGTCTGCTTGTTGAGCGACACCTGCAAGCCCACGGTGAACATCTGCAGGCTCTTTATCTTCAACACCGACTTGCCGTCGTTGCGTATCACTATCTCGCCCTTCAGTTTCTTCTTCTGGTCGAAGTGTCCGAGGTTGAGCTCTGTGGTAGAGAGGTAGAGCTGCGGCGCGTTAGCAAGCTGCTGCGCCGTGAGATTGTCGAACTTAGGCAGGAGCACAGCCGAGATGCCTATCTCCTTCTCGCGGTTCACCTTGTCGCCGGGGAAGGCTCCGAGGAACACCGATGTCTGCGTCAGACCCATATCGTCGAGCTTGCGCGAGTCGAGCGTCATGGTGATTACACCGCCATGACCTGGCGCAATGTTAGACGGCGACACATCAGCCTTCAGATATTCCGGCAGATGCATCACCACGGGCTGCACCGCAGCGCTCGTAGAGTTGAAGATATGTATCTTCTTCTGCGGACGGTCGCCGCGGTTCACGTCGTCGAACTCCACGTCGTTGCAGTCAGACTTTATGCTGCCCAGCATGAAGTTGTAGTTGCCGCCGTAGTCGACCACCTCGCGCACCACGCTGCCACGCACACGCAGCAAGAGCGGCTTGTCGTCGCCCTCGTTGTATATGCCCACGAGTTTGTCGAAATGGCCCATAGTGGCAGCATCGTACGTGATGCTTATCGTGAACTTCTCGCCGGCTGCTATCGCTTCACGCGGGAATGCCACGTCGGTGCAGCCGCAACTGGTGCACACATCAGTAATGCGCACGGGCTTGTTCGACTTGTTCTTCACTTCAAAGTCGAAAGTGGCAGGTGTCTGATACAACACCTGTCCGCAGTCGATTATCTGGTTCGTCGCTACAATGCTCTGCGCCATGGCTCCGAAGAACGGCAGTGCAAGCAGCGCAACGCTTATAAATATCTTCTTCATACGTATGTGTTACTTTTTCAAAGTGTGTGTGTTATCTGTTCTATTCCACGCTCAGCGCTACAGCCTTAGTGCGTGCGCCGAATTCAGGACTGTAGGCGCACTGTACGGTGCAGGTGCCGGTTTGGTATGTGCCCGCGCGGTCTACGTAATACTCGGTCTCTACGACGTGCTTTCCCTTAGAAAGACGGTCGAAATAATAGTTCGTAGCGTTGTCCTTCGGCTCGCAATAGCAGCCGTCGCGATAGCCCGAGAGCTGTCCGAGCGGCTCAAGACAAGCCGCACGTCGGTCGGCGAGCTGCACAAAATCGTAGTCGCGGTCGGCGTTTATGACGATGCGCACGGAGATGCGGTCGCCTACTGCGAGTGTTTCGCCATCTGTAGCTATACGTTTGCCGTTCTTCAGCACCTCGCGCACTACGCTCATGCCCTCCGCAGCGTCAGCAACATCGGCTGTGGGCTGCACGAATTGTGCGTAGACAGCGCCCCATGACGTGCCGTCGGTTTGCTTCTCGATGCTCAGGATCTTCATCTTTTCGCCTGTCTTGGCGGTCTTAACGTAGCCCATGCCCGCCGTAGCCTTCGGCATGACGAGCGTCTGTCCGTTCAGCTTCAGCACAGCCATCGGCTTGCTTGCGCCAAGCGACTCGCAGTTACCGTCGAAGAACGCATACACCGCATTCACGGAGTTGACAGGAGTGTCCCAAGCCTGCGTACGCTTCGACTGCAGCAGCCATTGCTTCATCTCGTTTACGGTCTGAACGTCGGCTGGAGTCACCGACTGCAATGCCTCGATAGCCGCAACCTGCGACGGAATGCGGTAGTCGAACCATGAATAGAGCGCCTTCGGCGTGTCGAAGTATCGACCCATCGGCGCCTTGTATACTGTATATTCCTTTATGCTCTGCACCATGTCGCGAGCCTCAGCGGCGTAGTTGTTGCCGGCAAGCACAACGGCAGCCACGCTCTTTGCGTAGATGGAGAACTGCGATGTCTGCTTGGCGAGCAACTTCAGAAGGTAGGCGGCGTTGTCCTTCGCCGTGCCCTTCAACTGACGCTTCTGCAGTGTCACGGCGTACAGATAGTCGACAGCCAGTTCGCTCGGACGCAGGTTCTTTGCGTCTTTGCTCGCCTTCATCGCCTTCACTTCCTGTGCGATATGCTTGTCCATGAAGAGGAACGCAGCGTCAATCATGCAGCGCGCTTCGGGCTGCACGCCCACCATCTTGTCGAGTCGGGCGAAGGTTGTGAGCACGCTCATCGTCATGCTCGGCGAACCTGCCATGCCTTTCCACCACGAGAACGAGCCGTCGGCGTTCTGCAAGCGCGAGAGTCGTGAGAAGTTATCGGCAAGTCGGTATGCTGTCTGCGACTCGTCGAAGTAGTTGGCGAGCATCTGCTTCTGTTCTGCCTCGCGTGTGGCGTCCATGAGCCAAGGCGTTTCGCTCAGAAGCATCTGCTTCAGTTCGGCGTTACCCTCGAGCTTGCTCTGCAGCGACGTAACATTCTCGGTTGTCTTTGCCTCAGCCTTCCATAGGTCAACGGTCTTGCGAATAACATCCGACGAGTTCATCAGCGAACGGCTGATTGCGTTGGCGTAATAAGCCGCGGCGAGCGAGACGGCGTTGTCGCCCTCCGCTGTTGCCATCGACGGCAGCGCCTGTATCATCAGCCACTCCGGCGAGTTGGTGTACTCCACCGTGAGGCGGTTCTTCTTGTCAGCCACAGCGAACAGCTTCGTGAGGTCGATATCGAGCTTTCCTGCCGCGTTGAGCGTGAACGCCTGCGAGTTTGTGACGAGTTCCTTGTCGGGTAGAACGGGCAGATAGTGCTGCTCGCCGTCGCTGAAGCCGCGACCCGACGCCGTAACACGGCACACGAGCAGACCGTCGTTAGCAATCTTCGACATATCGAACGCGAACTTAGCCACCGCAGTTTCGCCTGCCTTCGCCGCAAACTTAACATCCTTATGCCAAACCTCCTTTTCGGTCTCAGGGTTGAGGAACGTGAGGCGTGCCGAACCGCTCACCTGCTTGTCGGAAGTGTTGAAGATGCGCGCCGAGAGCACGCCCTTGTCTGCCTGACGCACGAAGCGCGGCACGTTGGGCTGAATCATAACGGTCTTCTTCGCAACGGATGTTGCGGCGAGTGTGCCGTTGTTCATCGCCTCGTCGTGTGCGAGGGCGTAGAACTGCCATGTGGTGACGCTCTCGGGCAGCGTGAACTGCAGCTGCACGTTGCCCTTGTTGTCTGTGAGCAGACCAGGATAGAAGAAAGCCGTTTCGCTCAGATTCTGACGCGTCTGCGCTGTGGAAGTAGTGTTTTGAACCTTGCCTTCTGCGCCTGCATCAGCAGAGCCAGCGGCTTTATCTGCAGACCCTGCGGCTGACTCGGCAGGCACTTCCACATTCTCCAATGCTGCATTACGGTTAGAATCGTACGCAGCATTGCTACCCATCAGCTTCTCTTCCTTCACGCCAGAGACGGCAGCCTTTGCAAACATCTTCACGTTGTCGGAGCGTGAGGCTGTGCAAACTTCGCCTCTTCCAATATATCGTGCAACGTCGTAGAAATGGCTGAAGTCTATCTGCGGTTCGTACAGGAACTTCATGGGCATCTCGCTGTAGACGAACATATTGCGGTTGTAGAACGCTCGCCATGAGAGCCACGGCACGTTGTTGTACATAGGCAGACTGAACTGTAGGCTGTGTGGGCGCAGCTTGTCGAGCGACTTGTCGTAGAGCGTAGCCATAAGCTGCGCCTTTGCCGGCGTGCCGTCGGGGTTGGTGATGTTCAGAGTCCAGGTCTCGCGCTGTCCGGGCACGAGTCGGTCGCGGAAGGTGGTCCACTTTATGTTGAGATGCGTGTCGGGCTGTGGGCGCTCAATGCGCTCGGTGTGCTGATAAGCCTTGCCGTTCTTCACCCAAGCCACGGAGAGCGTGATGCCGTCGCCCCACTCTTCTTTATAGGTGATGGAGCGTGTGCGCACTTCGTTGCGCAAATCGGCTCTGCCGTCCTCTATCACCTTGTCGCCGGCGATGAGCGTGTAGACAACGTGCTGGATGCTGTCGGTAGATCCCAGTTGTATGAAGACAGGTGCCGACTTGCTCTTGAACTGGCGCGAAGAAACGTAGAACCAGTCGTGTGTCTCTACCGGCGCACGGCGGTCTTGCAGCGTGAATGTGACGAACGACTGCGTCAGAGTGTCCGTTCCGCAGTAAGCCACGAAGCGGTGGCGCATCGAAGCGAGCGACTTTCCGTCTACCTGCACCTCGGTGTTAGCCTTGCAGGTGTAGCGGTCGTTGTCTATATAATATGTAACATCACCGTCGATGGGTTCGCCGGCATTGTTCAGATAAGCGAACTTGATGGTGTGCAGGTCGTCGGCGAGTGTCTGTTCGGGCACGTCGCAGGTGAGCAATGTCGGGCGGTCGCTGTACGGGAGAGCCGTTTCTGCGCTCTGGGTCTCGCCCGAAACGTCGGTCACGTGAGCCTCAACGTCGAATGTGAAGTAGCGGTTGTGGCGTTCGTCGTACTGCTCTGGCACGATGACGGGCACCTTCACCGTGAAAGCTCCGTCATTATCGGTCTGCGCTACGCCACTGTAGACTGTCTCCGTGCGAGCGTCTGTAGAAGCGCAACGCCAGAAGAAAGACGGACGGCGCACAACCTTCACCTCCACCTTTGCGCCCTGCACAGGCACACCGGCAAAGCTCTTTGCCTTGGCAGCGAGGCGCACGGTGTCGCCGGCTGCATAGCGCGACGCAGCCTTCTCTATCTCTACGCCGAACGTGGGGCGCTTGTATTCCTCGACGGTGAAGTTGTAGTACTGCACATTGCCGTAGTCGCTGCGCAACGTGTAGACACCGTTCAAGCCGTTCTGCGGCAGAACGAAGTCGGCTGAAGCCATGCCATATTCGTCCGTAGTGACACTCTTCGCGGCAACCTCCTTACGGTTGGCGTCGCGCAGCGTGAGCGTCATGGTCTGCTGCTTCTGTGCCTCGGCGTGCTGGTCGGCGCCGTAATACTTATAGGCGATAGCCGCTACGTGCACGGTCTGACCCGGTCGGTAGATGCGGCGGTCGGTATAGATAGTTGTCGAGGTGGTCTCAAAATGAGTGCGGTTATAGTAGAACCGTCCGTTTATCGACGTCACGGGGAAAGCCTGTTCGTCGGCGGTGGATATAGAGTAAGACACTGGTTCGCGATTGCCGAACTCGACAATCACCTCGCCGTTGGCGTCGCACTCGTAGTGCTTCGCCTCAAGTTTCTCGCCCTCGGCGTTGTTCTTCACAAAGTTCATCAACACCTTTGCACCGGGCACAGCTTCGCCCGTCGTAGCGTTGAGCACAACTACGCGATAACGGTTGCCGGGCAGCGTCTCGATGAGCGGATATATATTGCAGACGCGCAAGATGCGGCGCTCGACGGGCACGTTCACGTTGTCGGTAGAGAGTTCGACGAGATAGAAACCCGAACGCAAGCCGGGAATCTCGAGCGTGTCGCTCACGGTCTTGTAAGCCGGCAGTCCGACATAGCGGCGCACGTCGGTAGCGGGCGCTTCGGCAGTCACGATATGACGGCGCAGGCGGGCGTAGTCCTTGTCGCGGTTTACGTCATACTGCTCGGCACTGGTTATGTTCAGTCGGCTTGCCGTGAGGCGCACTTCGCCTACGTTGTTGGCGCCCAGTACAATCACCTTGCGCGGCACACCGGGCAGAGCCATCTCGCCGCCAAGCAGCGCATGTACAGAGGGTAGCGTTAGACGGCGCTGAGCGTTGCGCAGAATGTTCATGCGCGTCCAGGCGCCCCACTTGGTGAGAGCGTAGTTGATGTAGTTGTTCTTCTCCTCGGCTGTCACGTCCTCGGCGTTCTCCATGAACTCGTAGCGGGCTATCGCCACCTCGCCGCACACCACGAGGTCTCTGTACTCGCTGGCGAGCGAGTCGAGCGACATGATGTACTTCGACTTCTTCACGCGTGTGGCATAGCTGTTGCCGTGCGCCTGCTTCACCATCTGCAAGGCTGTTAGACAGGCACCTTCGCGCTTGCCGTGCGCGGCGTAGTAGTCGTGCATGCCGCGATAGTCGCCGGCTGCAATGCCGATGATGTGCAGCATGTCGTCGTAGTAGTATTTCGAGTCGACGCCGTCCTCAACGAACGGCAGATAGTCGGTGCAGTAGGCTGCGGCAAGAGCTTCGGGATGCGCCATCGAGCGGCGGTAGCACTCGGCGCTAAGCTCCTTGGCGTCGTCGAAGGCGTAGCGGTAAGAGGCGTACATTCGGCCCATCACCGACTGGTATATGGCGGCAAGCACGCGGTCGCCCTTGCGCTCGGCTGTCTCGCCGCTCTTCTTCAGATGGCGCTCCATAGCCGGGATGGAATCTCTTGAGAGCTGAGCCACCCAATCGAGCGAAGCCACCTGCGCCTTGAGCAGATGTCCGTAGGCACGCTCCTTCTCTGCCTTGTCGCTTATCTGTGCGAGCACCTTCAGCGCTGTCTGCGGATGGTCCTTGCCCACCGCCGCGTCGTATTTCTTCCAAAGTGACGTATATGAGTCGGCCATTGCCGTCATCGGCAACAACAGCATGGCTATCAATGTGGCAATTATCGTTCTTTTCATAGCAATTTGTTTTTGTCCGTGATGTGATGTTTTGCATAGATAGTGCTGACATGGAGCTATAAGGTCAGCCCGAATTGCCGAAACGCTACCTATATTATGCAAAAATAAGAAAAAAACACAAGATAGAGGGCGTTAATCGCGAAAAACATTAGGCTTGAAGGGAAAAAAGTAGTTCATCCGAAATATGGCGTGAGTCAATCATGAACCTATAAGTAGCGGAGGTCTCCGGCCTCCGCAGCACCAAGTCGAATACAAATCAGGTTTTTGTTCATTCGTGGCGAACGCCGTCCAATCGGATTCCGTTCGCCACCCAATCGGATTCCGTTCGCCGCCCGATCGGATTCCGTTCGCCGTCCAATCGGATTCCGTCCGCCGCCCGATCGGATTCCGTTCGCCGCCCGGATTAACTGAAAATGAATTACATTCAATTAATTATCAACAACAAGGACGTATTGATTGACTATATCGTTAACCCATTATCTTTTTTAAATACTTAATCAATTTTTGTATAAGGCTTTTCCTCGGTTTCTGGTCAGTAAACGGAAATTGCTTATTATCGATTTTAACCGTAATATTTAATCCATAATGACGGTTATAATCGTTCATCATCTGTTTGAATACCTTTCCGTGATCACGGTTATCTTTAATATTCTTCTGTGCAATATAGCAATGTATCATTTCATGTACTATCGTATCTCTTAAGGCATCTTCACTCCAATTTACGTTATTAGCTATTGCAAAACGTTCATTTTTTAGTTTTTTCGTCTTTTTATCAATCTTATAAGAATATACTCCGCATGTTCGTCGACCTTTATATGTCGTAAATCTTGGTAGACGCAATTCCTTATCGAAATACAAAGTGTTGTATTTCTTAAATAATTCTTTGATTAATTCTTTCGTAATTTTTTCCATACTATATTATCTTTTTACTATCGTCTTCTTTTATATATGTCATATTCAATTCGGTTTTTATATAAATAGTTTAACGATATTCTTATCATTTCCTGACAAATATACCGTTTCTTTTCCAACCGCATCACTATTTATAAGTAATAATTGTTAAAAACAAAAAAGGCTACGACATTACTGCCGTAGCCTTCTATCTTTTCTAATGACTACGGCAGGAATGCCGTAGCCTCCTACGATTACTGCATGTCGTAAACCACCTGCATGAGCTTCTTGCCCAATGCGTCAGCCTCCTCCATCGTTGCAGCCTCGCTGTATACGCGGATAATAGGCTCGGTGTTCGACTTGCGCAGGTGTACCCACTTGTCGGGGAAGTCGATCTTCACGCCGTCGATATCCGTGATTTTCTCCGATGCGTACATCTCCTTCACCTTCTCGAGGATAGCGTCGATGTCGGTAGACGGAGTGAGGTCGATGCGGTTCTTGGCGATGAAGTAGTTGGGGAATGTGCCGCGGAGCTGGCTCGCCGTGCACTTCTTGTGAGCCAGCGAAGAGAGGAACAGAGCGATGCCTACAAGAGCGTCGCGACCGTAGTGGCTCTCCGGGTAGATTACGCCGCCGTTGCCTTCGCCGCCGATTACGGCGCCTACTTCCTTCATCTTTGTCGTAACGTTCACCTCGCCTACTGCCGCTGCTGTGTACGTGCCGCCGTGACGCTCTGTTACGTCGCGCAGAGCGCGTGTAGAAGAAAGGTTAGACACGGTGTTGCCCGGTGTGTGCTGCAGCACGTAGTCGGCTACGCTCACGAGTGTGTATTCCTCGCCGAACATCTCGCCGTTCTCGCAGATGAACGCCAGACGGTCTACGTCGGGGTCGACAACGATGCCGAGGCCGTACTTGCCGCTGCGCATCTCGTCCATGATGCCCTGCAGGTTCTTCTCCAGCGGCTCCGGGTTGTGGGCAAAGTCGCCGTTGGCTGTAGAGTTGAGGATAGTATATTCTACGCCGAGCGCCTTCAGCAGGTCGGGCAGTATGATGCCGCCCACGCTGTTGATAGTGTCTACGCAAACCTTGAACTTAGCGTTGCGGATAGCGTCCACGTCAGCCAGCTTGAGGTCGAGTACGCTCTCGATATGGCGCTGGTTGAACGAGTCGTCGCGTGTGTAAGAGCCGAGCGAATCGACGTCGGCATAGTCGAAGTCTTCCTTCTCGGCGATGCTCAGCACCTCGTTGCCGTCGTCCTTGGTGAGGAACTCGCCTTCGCCGTTGAGCAGTTTCAGTGCGTTCCACTGGCGCGGGTTGTGACTTGCTGTTATGATGATGCCGCCGAGGGCGCCTGTCCAGCGCACAGCCAGCTCTGTTGTAGGCGTTGTGGCGAGGTCGATGTCGATAACGTCGAGTCCCATACCCATGAGTGTGCCGCAAACCACGTTGCGTACCATGTCGCCTGAGATGCGTGCGTCGCGTCCTACGACAATTTTGTTGCGTCCTTCGCCCTTAGCGCCGCGCTTCATGAATGTAGCGTAGGCTGTTGTGAACTTAACGATGTCAAGCGGATTCAGAGTGTCGCCTGTAGGTCCGCCGATAGTGCCGCGGATGCCCGAAATCGATTTAATGAGGGTCATAATCGTATTTGTTTAAAAATGTATTATGTTGAGATAGTGAGGTGTTGAGATGGTGAGATAGGATGCTATCAGACTATCTGCCACGCTCAAGCGAGAGTTCGTAGAGGCAGGGGTAAACGTTCGACGAAGCGTCGCTCTGTCCCTGTGTGTGTGGAACGATGAGGCGTACGAGCGCTGTCTCCTCGCCCTTCGGAATGCGTCCGAGATTGATATACGTGAGCGGAACGAGCCAGCCCGACGGCACAGCCTGCGTGCTGTACTTGCTGTACATGAGACTCTCGCCACTGATGAACGAACCGGTGAAGGTGCCCGATGTGTTCTTCACGCTCATCTTGTCTACCTGCCAGCTGTACTGAGTGATGTTGGTGAGCTGAAGCGCAGAGTCGCCTTCGAGGATGTTGTACTCCTTGAAGCGGCAGAGCACGGTAGCCGTCTCGCCGTCCTTGAGCTTCTCGCCGCCGCCCTTGCGCACAATCTGCATGTATACGCCGGTGCTCTCGAAGAGTACATATTCGTTCTTGGTAGTGTCGGTAACAAAGCCTTTCTTCTCAAATTCAGCCTCAGTGATTTTCTGTATCTTGTGGCTTGTGATGTATCTGTTGATAGCGTTGCGCTCCTTTTTCTTCAGATCGGCGTAGGTAACGCCGTCGTTGCACGCAGCAAGAGCCATTACAGCCACCAGTGTCATGATGATAAGATTGAGTTTCTTCATTCTTCTATTCTGTTTATTTTATGTTATTGTCGTTTTGTTTACACGTTCTCTTTTCTGCTTTTAGGCAGCGGTCCCCATCCGGTGAGCGCTCCTTCGTAGTAGGCGAAAGCCTCTCTCACAATCTTCTCTGCCTCAGCAAGCGAACAGTTGAGTCGTCCGCCGCTCGCGTTGAGATGTCCGCCTCCGTTGAAGAAGTCCTCAGCCATCTTGTTGCATGGGAAATTGCCCACAGAGCGCAGGCTCACCCATATAAGATTGTCGCGACGGTCGTCCTCGCGCAGCGATACTGAGAGCTTCATGCCCTTGATGCGCAGCGGTTCGTTGACGAGTCCTTCGGCGTCGCCCTTTATGAAATGGTATTCGCGCATGTCGCGGCGCGAGATGGTGAAGTAAGAAGCGTGGAGGTCGGAGAACACGTTGAGCTTTTGGCTCATCAGATAGCCGCGCAGACGTATAGCCCAATGGCTGAAGTTGTTGAACACGTTGCGGTAGATGCGGTCTTTGTCGATGCCTTTGGTGAGCAGCTGACTGATGATGAAGAATATCTCGGGCTGCGTAGAGTTGTACGTAAAGCCGCCCGTATCGGTCATCATGCCGCAATAGATATTGACGGCGCACTCTTTCGGCATATCATCGAACTTGCCCAACTGCCAGATGATGCGGAACACAAGCTCCGATGTGCTCGACATATTAGGATGCGACACCGTAAGAACGGTCTGCATCTTCGGGTCGAGATGGTGGTCTATCATCACCTTCTTGGCAGGCGAAGCCTCGAGCGCGTCCTTCATCTCGTCTACACGGTCGCTGCCGTTGAAGTCGAGACAGAACACGAGGTCGGCATTCTGCAATAAAGTTGTGGCTTGTTCGGTATGTTTGTCGTAACGCACGATGGCGTTGGCGCCCGGCATCCACTGCAAGAAGTCGGGATAGGCGTCGGGCACAACGATTGTTGGCGATTTGCCGCAAACCGTCAGAAAGTTAGCCCAGCCGAGCGATGAACCAAGTGCATCACCGTCGGGCGACTTGTGGCAGCAAATCACGATGTTCTGTGCGTTTTCTATTATTTCGTTCAGAGTCTGCACCTCTGAGTCCGATAGTATATTTATGTTCATATCCATTTAGATGCAAAGGTATTAAAAATTCGTGGATATGAACATAAATAAAGTCTTACATTAGTTCTAATTAAATGTTTTTTGCATATTGCGCCATAAAGCGCTTCGCCCATTCGGCGCGAAGCAGCAGGCGTTCGAGTATGAGCAGCGCCACAATAGTGGTGAGTATGCCCAGCAGCACGTCGATGATGTAGTGGTGTGTAGAATATACCGCTGTCCACCAGATGCCCATGCAGATGAATGCGAAGATAGCGATGCAGAGCTTGCTCTGACGGCTTATTATGGCGTAGATGGTAGCTACAAGCATATAAGCAGCGTGCAGCGACGGCACTGCGGCGAACACATTCGAGTTGTTGCAGTAGATGGAATGGAACACCGGCGCACCTACGAGCGAGTCGAAGCGTCCTAATCCGGCTACGCTGCCAGGCGTGTTGAGTACAGGTGTGAATCCATGCTCAATGACATACCATGGCGGGGCGGCGGGATGGATGTAGTAGCCCACAAAACCTACAAGATTGACGAACAGGAAGGCGAGTGAGAAGCGAAGATACATCTCGCGCTTGCCTTTCAGATAGAGATATATGGCGAAACCTAACGGCACGGGCACCCAGCACAGATAGAAGAAGCCTGCCATAAAGTCGGCGAAGGCACAGTTGTGCAGGTTGAACCACTCGCCGGGGATGAGTGTGCCGGCGGCTGTTCCAATACCAAACAGCGACTTCTCGGCTTCGTATATACCGCGTGTGTCGATGGGGTTCACCTCGTAGTTGGGCAAAAGGCGCATACCGTCGTAGCTGCACGCGAAGACAAGCCAGGGCGTGAGCGCCAAGGCGAACTTGCGCGTGGGCTTGACGGCAACGAGTATTGCCCAAATTATTATTAGCTTTATACTGAACATTGCTGTTATTTGTTGTTATCCTTCTCTGTAAGCACCTTGTAGCAGTGGATGACGCGCCAGAAAGCGGTGATATTGGCGAGTACGGCGATGATGATCATCGGCACAACGAGCACCCAGACATTGGCGCAAACGCCGCAGAAGATGGCTCCAACGGCTGTAACAACAACTCGTTCGGGGCGCTGCATAAGGCCTACCTTACACTCTATGTCCAAGCCCTCGGCACGAGCACGAACGTAGCTCACCATTACCGAGCCAACCATAGCCGCGAATGTAACGACACCAGCCCACTGCCAGTCGTTCTGCTGCATAAGCAGATAGTAGCAGATGCCGAAGAGCGTGCAAAGCTCGCTGTAGCGGTCGAGGGTTGAGTCCCAAAGGGCGCCGAACGTAGACGACATGCCGCCCATACGAGCAAGGCGTCCGTCCATCATGTCGAACAGACCGGCAAAGAGAATGACGCCGCCAGCCCATCCTATCCATGCGTAAGCCTCTGTATCTGCAAGCTCGGCGGCATAGATGAACATTGCTGTCGCTACGAGGTTGAGCACGAAGCCGGTTGTGGTGATGAAGTTGGGAGTAATGCCGATCTTTATCATGCCTTTAATGAAAGGATTGATGATAGCATAGATAACCTTTTGCAAGAAATCCCTGTAATTCATATTCTTTTATTTTACGTTTTGTATGTTTGTTATTTCTTTTCCTATACTGTTACGATATTCCTACGCATGAGCAAGCGTACGATACGGATGGACTACCGTACGATACAGCAAGTAGCCTGCGACTTATGCCTGCTGGTTGCTACGGTTGGCGCGGAACACGAATGTGCGTTGTAGATGATAGTTCCAGAACACAGCCACGAATGCAGCCACAATGGTTTTCGATATCATGTAGTTTGCTCCGCTCAGCTCGGTCAGTTGCCATGTGCCGGCGGTGTTGAGCACGATGCTGCCTACCCATACGAAGGTGTATCGCAGCGCCACATACTTCTTCTTCATGCCGAACGTATGGAACACCCAACGATAGTTGATGCCGCAGTTGGTGAGTCCGCCGCACACCGCACCGATGAACGTGGAGTAGCCGTACCATACGTCCACAAGACTGGTGAGTATGAGCGTAATGCCGAAGTCCACCGCCGATGCCACCCATGCCGAGCATTGAGCTTTGCCGAACATGATTGCTTTTTCTTTTACGTTGTTCATCGGAGAGTGTACTAAGTTATGTAATTATATATATTATTAATGTGTAAATATCGTGCAAGTGTTGCGTAGAAACACAATGGTGTGCAAAATTAGTAGAAAAATATTAAAAGGCAAAAAGTTTTCTTGTCTTTTTTAATAATTATGTATAACTTTGCAAAATGAAACGGCAATAGGGTTATAAATGCTTTATATAGTGGCGTTTATGTCCATTTTTTAGGAACAATAGGATAAATATATACAATTAGTAAGGTGAAGAGGTTTTTTAGTATTACGCTTTTATTAGCTTTGGTCGTTTCGGTCAAAGCTCAGATTACTGGTGAAATTTATGATACCGATGGTTATCCGATACCATTGGCAAGCGCCATCTATAAGGGACATCATGTGGCAGAGGCGAGCGATTTGGACGGAAAGTTCAAGATTGCGCGCCATAATGGTTGGGAGCTTACGTTCAGTTCGGTAGGTTTTCAGCCTCAGACCATAAAGGTGGGTCCGAAGACTCCTTCTCACCTTAAGATTGTGCTGAAGGAGGACGCACACAACCTCGGCGAAGTGGTCATCAAGCAGAAACGCGAACACTATTCACGCAAGAACAATCCGGCGGTGGAGCTCATGAAGCGTGTCATCGCCGCGAAGAAGCGCAGCCATCTCGAGAACTACGACTACTATCAGTACAACAAGTATCAGAAGATTACGTTCTCGCTGAACGACATAAAGCCTGCAGATCTCGACTCGAGCAAGTTCTTCAAGAAGCGTGCCTACGTGAAAGACCAGATTGAGACCTCGCCATACAACGGCAAACTCATTCTGCCGGTGAGCGTTGACGAGACGGTTACGCAGCATATCTACCGCAAAGACCCGAAGGTGGAGAAGGACATCATCAAGGGTCAGCGCTCGGAGGGCGTGAACAACGTGCTGCAGACCGGCGAGATTCTCAACACTATGCTGCGCGAGGTGTTCACCGACGTGGACATATACGACGACCACATGCGCCTGTTGCAGTATCAGTTCACATCGCCTATCGGCGAGACTGCCATAGCGTTCTACCGTTTCTACATCCAGGACACGGTGTACGTAGACCGCGACCTCTGCTATCACCTCGAATTTATTCCGAACAATCAGCAGGACTTCGGTTTCCGTGGCGAACTATACGTGCTTGCCGACTCGTCGCTGCACGTGAAGCGCTGCTCGTTCACTCTGCCTAAGAAGTCGGACGTGAACTTCGTACACGACATGAAGATTACGCAGGAGTATACCAAGCTGCCGAACGGCGAGTGGGCGCTTTCTGCCGACGACATGGCTGCCGAACTGAAGCTGTTGGGCGCCGAGATGCTCGTAACAAAGGCGACACGATACAACGACTATGCCTTCGACGAACTGCCTTCAAAGCTGTTCCGCGGCAAGGCGAAAACCATGCACGAGGCTGACGCGATGATACGCGACGACGACTTCTGGGCAAAGTACCGCACGGTGGAGCTGTCGCACGGCGAGTCGTCGATGAAGGCGTTCATACATCGCATAGAACAGTCGAAGAACTTCAAGTGGATTCTCTTCGGTCTGCGCGCCTTCGCCGAGAACTTCGTAGAGACTGGCTCAATGCGCACCAAGTCGAAGTTCGACATCGGACCGGTTACGACCATCATCTCTAACAACTTTGTCGACAACTGGCGCTTCCGCTTGAGCGGTCGTACCACGGCTAATCTCTGCAATCACTTCTTCTGGAACGGCTACTACGCCTACGGAACCAAGTCGAAGAACCACTACTACGGCAGCGAGTTCACCTACTCGCTCAACGCAAAGAAGAATGTGCCGTTCGAGTTCCCGCAGCGCAACATCATCTTCGAGACAGGTTACGACGTAATGTCGCCTGCCGACAAGTTCCTTATACATAACAAGGACAACATGTTCATGTCGTTCCGCACGCAGAAGGTTGACCAGATGTACTTCTACAACCGTCAGAAGCTCTCGTTCGTGTACGAGACCGACTGGGGACTCTCGTTCCACACGTCGCTGAAGGCGGAGAGCAACGAGCCAACCGGCGACCTTGCGTTCATCAAGATGCCTGGCGCAACGCTCAACCCTGCTCCCGACGGCAATGAGTACGTGCGAAAGATACGCACTACGGAGGCACAGCTCATGCTGCGCTACTGCCCGGGACAGACTTTCATCAACACCAAGCAACACCGCTGGCCGGTGAACCTCGATGCGCCTGAGTTCTCGCTCAGCCACACTACGGGCGTGAAGAACGTGTTGGGCGGACAGTACAACCTCAACTTCACAGAGGCTAAGATATACAAGCGCTTCTGGCTCGGTTCGTGGGGCTATGTCGATACGCACTTGGACGGAGGCGTACAGTGGAACAAGGTTCCGTTCCCGCTGCTCATCATGCCGCCCGTCAACATCACGTTCCTTGAGTGGGAGGGTACGTTCTCGATGATGAAGAACATGGAGTTCCTCACCGACCGCTACGCTTTCGCATCAGTAGCATGGGACATGAACGGCAAGCTGCTCAACCGCATTCCGCTTATCAAGAAGCTGAAGTGGCGCGAGTATATCTCGGTGAAGGGCATGTGGGGCGCACTCACCGACAAGAACAATCCGCTGCTCGACCGCAACCAGAACGACGCAATGCTCTTCCAGTTCCCGAAGGATGCGCGCGAATTCAGAAACAACGAGCCGTATTGGGAGATAACTGTCGGTGTACACAACATCTTCAAGCTGCTCGCCATCGACTACGTCCGCCGCATGAACTACAACGGACCGGGCATCAAGAAGAACGGCATACGCTTCGGATTCATGCTCACCTTCTAAAATGGGGAGGTGGGCATCGCTACCGACCATACAGGGTTTAGAAAAAACAAAAGAGGTTGGCGCAGGATGCTGCCAACCTCAATGAATCGATTTCGTAATAGACGAAATCTCTAAAATGATATCGCAAATATATAGCTTTCCGACGAACGCGCCAAGTTTTTTAAGCTAAAAAGTTGGTTTTTTAACAAATAGAAACATAACATAAACATGGGAAGGAACAAATACTCGCAAAGCGAATTTGACGCAATAGCGCGCCTCTTAAGTCTGAAAGGCTCGGCAAACCGCGCAAAACAGAAGGAGATACGCCACCAGTTGCGCGTGGGTTACGAGTTCAACATCTCCGACTTTAACGAGCCGGGCAAGGCGTTCGGACTTAAGGAGCTGCTCGACGCACGCCAGCGCGGAGCTATCGTGATTCTCGACGACCGCACCATCGCCGACATGAAGGCGAAGCGTCAGCGCGACCGTGAGCGCGACGAGGCGCAGCGTCAGCAGGAAGCCGTTGCTGCAGGCGAACAGACCGACTGGAAGGAAGCCATGAAGCAGTGGGAAGACTGGGAAGCGCAAGAGATAGCAAAGATTGACAAGTAATCTTTTCATTGCCGTCCACCGTAAAACTATATACTTAGTCGGTGTACTGCGGACGCAATCCGATCGGATTCCGAACGCCGTCCGCATCGGTCGCGTTCGCAATCCAATCGGGTTGCGTTCGGTACACGATGACTAAACGTTGACATGGTTGTGATAAAGTCTAATTGTTCAGATAACAATATCACTACTGTTCGAATAAAGATATAGTTATCATTCTAATAACAACATAGCTATCATTCTAATAAAGACAAAGAGGAGAGTGTGTCAACGTTTAGGCTTGACACACTCTCCTCTTTATTTATGTGCATTGTTTTTCCCAGCTATGCCTCGCGGAACTCGCTCCCAGCTTTAATAAGCTTCGCGATACTTGTTCTCGTCCTTATCCTCGAGCATCGAGAGATAGCTCTGATAGCGCGAAGCTGCTATGTAATGCTCCTCTACAGCCTTCAGCACAGCGCAGCCCGGTTCGTGCGTATGCGTGCAGTTGTTGAAGCGACATTCTTTCGAGAAGTGGAATATATCCTTGAAATAGCTTGTGAGCTCTTCGGGCTCCATATCGAACGTGCCGAAGCCCTTAATGCCCGGAGTGTCGATGAGGTAGCCGCCATCGGGCAGCTCGAGCATCTCCGAGAACGTAGTGGTGTGCATACCCGTGTTGTGCGCATCGCTGATTTCAGACGTGCGCAGGTTGGCTCCCGGCAGGATGTGGTTGATGAATGTCGATTTGCCTACGCCGCTATTGCCGCTCAGCAGCGTCTTCTTGTCCTTCAGCATAGGCAGAATGGCGTCCATGCCCAATCCCGTTGTAGCCGATACAGCCACGCACTTATACCCTACCGTCTCGTACAGACGCATCATCATCTCCTGATAATGGCGCTCCTCGTCGGAGAGTATGTCGGTCTTGTTGAACACCAGCACCGTCGGCACGCTGTAAGCCTCAGCCGTAGCGAGGAAGCGGTCGATGAAGATGGTGCTTGTCTGCGGATAGTTCACCGTAACGATTAGGAAAGCCTGGTCGACGTTGGCAGCGATGATATGGCTCTGCTTGCTCAGGTTCTGCGACTTGCGTATGATATAGTTGCGGCGGTCGTGAATGGCGGTGATGAACGCCGTTCCTTCCTGATTGCGCACTATGTCTACGATGTCGCCCACAGCCACCGGATTGGTGCTGCGTATGCCTTTCAAGCGGAAGTTGCCCTTTATCTTGCAGTCTACGTCAAGACCTTCATCAGTACGTACGGTGTACCAGCTACCTGTATTCTTTATTACTAATCCGTGCATCTACACAGTCATGATTTCCTTCTGCTTAGCAGCGAGCAAGTCGTCAACCTTCTTCACGAACTTGTCGTGAACCTTCTGGAGCTCGCCCTCAGCGTCCTTCTCGAGGTCTTCAGACAGACCGTCCTTGATAGCCTTCTTCAGCTTGTCCTTTGTGTCCTGACGTGCGTTGCGAATCTCCACCTTAGAGCGCTCGCCAATCTTGTTGCACTGCTTTACGAGTTCCTTACGGCGCTCCTCAGTAGGCTGTGGGATGCCGAGGCGGATAATCTCGCCGTTGTTCTCAGGAGTGATACCTACATCGCTGTCCATGATTGCCTTCTCAATGTCGCGGATCTGCTTCTTGTCGAAAGGACGGATAGCGATAGTACGCGGATCGGGCACTGTAACGTTAGCCACCTGGTTCAATGGCACCATAGAGCCCCATGAGCTTACGCGTACACCGTCGAGGATTGCTACGTTGGCGCGGCCGGCACGGATGCGTGCCAACTGCTCTTCCAGATACATAGCAGCCATCTCCATGCGCTCTTCAGCGCCGTTCAATGTTTCTTTTACGTCTATCATAATTGTTTTATTGTTTGTTTCCGAACTGTTTTAGTTATTCAATTTGCAAATTTAATGAAAATAGTTGATAAAACACCACTTTCAACTTCTAAATAATCACTTTAAGGCTCTGCACCTTGCCCTCCTTCACCAGATTGAGCACGTAGATGCCCTTTGCAAGCCCAGCCACGCTGAGTGCGTTCGCACGCTGTGCGCTTGCCACGAGTGCGCCGGTAGCGCTGTAGAGACGAGCCTCGTCGGCGCATTCGTCGAAGAGCAGCGAGTCGCCAGAGCGTGTTACGCCGGTCTTGTCGCCGCCGATAGCGAAGATGCCCGCAGCGCCGTTGTCCTTATAAGCGATGCTGATGAACGGCATGAGCAGTTCGCCCCACACGTTCTCGCCGTCGTCCTCACCACTGCAGTAGGCGATGTGCGGATTGCCGTCCATCTCCATCATGTGCCAGTCGGGATGCTTCGTACTGTCCTTGATATACTGTGTGCCGAGCGGACACTCGAACTTCATAATCACGTTGCCGCCCTCGTATTTGTACGGCTTGTCGAGGTTAACGACCAGTTCCAGGTCGTTGGCATTGCCCTGTATTGTGATGTTGCCGTCGAACACGGTTGTGAATCCGCCCTCGTCGAACAATGCATCGCCGCCGTCCTCGTCGAGCATATCGGTGCGGGTTGTATTCTTGATGCCGATGCGTGCCGGGAAGGTGTAAGCCTCAGCGTTCTTGCCGTTGTAGAGGAAGCGCATGCCGGTAATCTCGATGCCCTTCTTCTGCATCTCTTTTTCGAGGAAGAGCGCCTGACACTGCGAGTATGGGTCGAGCATGAAGAACGGGAAGCGCCATCCCCAGCTGTTGTCCGTGTTGAGCGTGAGCCACTTGTCGGCGTCGGCTGCCGATATCTTCACCTCCAGCGGTGTAGCCAGCACGTTGTCTGCCGGATATGTGTCGCCCGCAAGCTCCACCTTTGCCACAACCTTTATAGTGCCTTCTGCTCCCGGCACCCAGTTGACTGCCACTTCTACGGTCTCGTCCTTGGCTACTGCCTTGCCCTTAGCCTCGCCGAGCACCTCGTTGTTGTCGGCGTTGAGCAGCAGCACGCGGTAATCGCTCACCGTAGCCGAGCCTTCGTTGCGCACATCGACGGTGAAGGTCTGCTGACTCTGACTGTTCACGAGCTGCGAGCCGGTGAGTGCCTGCACACTGAGGTCCTTCGTGCTGTACTCGCGTATAGAGACGTCCTTCAGATATATCTGTCCGTGGTTAGCCTCGCTGCACGCCTGGAAAGCGATGCGTGCCGAACCGGTTGTTTCTGTCAGGAAGTTGTCCTTGCCGTAGAGGAAGATGTTCGAAGCTGTGTGGAACTCGCCCGTTTCCTTGATGAGTTTCGCCGCACCGGTGGCTATCGGTTCCGCACAGAACCAAACCTTCATCTGCTCCATCACCTGCTCGTGCTTGTCGGGAGTCACCCAGTTGGCTGACGAGTAAGTGTAGCGCACCTGATATGTCTTGCCCTTCTCGAACTTCAGCGCCGGCGTGTAGAGCCAGTCGTCGGCGTTCTGGTCGCAGCGGTCGTATGTAGTGGTCTGCGTAGGCTTGTAGAATGTCCATGTGTTGCCGTCGTTGTTCTTGTCCGCAGTCACCCAACGGTCGAAATCGTCCTGCGTGGTGAGCGGCGAAGTGAACGGCACACTGTCCTCGGGTCCGAAGCTCAAGGTCTTGGATGTAGCCGAAGCGCCCACACCCTTCTTGTTCACAGCCGTCACGATGTAGCTGTAGCCCTTCTGAACGCTCACGGCGTCGGTAGCACGGAGCGATGTTGTGCCCTCTACAACCACCTTGTTGTCGGGCATGCGCACCACGTTGTACTTCAGACTGGCGTTGTCGAAATAACCGCCGTGCTGTCCCTCTGCGGGTGCCGCCCATGTTATCTCGGCATTGCCGCCGTGCGTGGTGAGCGTAACGTTCTGCGGAGCACTCGGCAGGTCCTCGCCTACGTACGCCGCAAACTCCTTGTATACGCCGTCGCCCGCAGCGTTGTACGGCACCACCTTATATATATAGTAGCCGTCGGTCGAAGGTTTGTCGGTCCACGCTACGCTCTTGCCCTGCGTTGTCTCTGTAGAAGTGTAGACAAGCTGGTCGTTGCGGTAGACCTTGGTGCCTGTGAGCGCCGAGAGCTTTGCGCCGAGATAGCTCACGCTCGGTGTTGTCCACGAAAGCTGTGCCGAGAGAGCGCCCTTTGCATCGGCTGTAGCCTTGAATGCGCGCGGATACGACGGTGCGCCGTCTGCCACGTACTGATACGGAATGCCCATGCCGAGCAGCTGCATCTCGTTGTCGATGAACTCCTTCTTTATCTGTGCGCCCGTCTGCGGGTTAAGCTCCACGAGATAAGCGTTGCCGTCTGATGTCTGCGCCATCCACCACAGGCGATGCGTCGTCTTGTCGAACTCCATCGTCTGACTGTAGTCGCCGAGATACACGTTGGTGTTGCCCAAGTCGCTGTACTCGCAGGTCTTTGTGGTCTTGTTGATGCTGCTGATGTCTATCTTGCTAAGATAGCTCTTCATGCCGCCCTTGCGCACGGCGTAGAGCGATCCGTTGTCGGCGGCGAGCGTGTAGAAGAGCACCTTGTCGATGGTAGCCACAAGCGCTATGTCGAGCGTCGTGCAGTCAATCTCGTAGATGTACGACTTATTGGCGCTGGTGTCGTAGTGCAGACCGAAGATGCGGTTTGTCTTCGGGTCGTACGTCATCTCGTCGAGAATGAGCGGCGCCTCGGTCGTCGAGTTCACAATCTCGCGTTTGGCGGTATACTCGCCCGTGTTCACATCCACCACACTGATGGCGCGTGGCATGAGCGTATTGGCGTATAGCGTTGTCTCGTAGGCGTAGTACTCGCTGCCTACATACGTGCCGGCTGTAGTGATAGGCGTCACGCCAGCCTGATAGCCGTAGTCGCGCACCCATTGGTAGCCGTTGGGGTTGGCGGTGTTGAGCTTCACCAGACCGGTTCCGTTCACATTCTTCTCGTAGCGCAACTGACCGAAGATGTCGGCCTCGCCGTCCTGCACATCGTAGATGTACTGTCCGTTCTGGGCTACGGCCTGCACAACGGGTGCAGAAGCCAGTGCGAACAGACAGCCAAGTGCAAAGATTCTCGTTTTGACTGTAGGCATAATCATTTGTTATTGAGTTAAGTATTTGGCTACAAATTTAGATAAAAATCCCGAATAATGATTGTATAGAAATAAAAAAACTATCGGCGCAAGCATAAGTTTATACAAAAGACCGGCAGATTGTCAGAACTGAACAATCTGCCGGTCTTTTATGAATAGTATATTACAATGCAATCTTCACAGACTTTTCTGCGCTGCCCTGCTGCAGCTTTACGACGAACACGCCGTTACCCAGCTGTGAGAGGTCTACTGTCTCGCCGCTTGCAGCAAGCCGCTTGGCGCAAACCTGCTGTCCGAGTGCGTTGTAGACAGCCACGCGAGCTGCGCCGTCGTTTCCGAAGAAGAACTGTGCGGTGCGAGCCACACGGTCGGTAGTGATGCTGAACATCTGTTCGCCTGCCTTCGTGTCCTTGATGCCTGTGGCGTCGAGCGCCATCTTCAGACCTGCGAAAGCGTCTATCTTACCTGCGCCCCAGCTGTTGCGGTCCGACTTCTCGGCTGTGCCTGTATAGTTGTCGTGGCGTGCGGTCTTGTTCAGAATAGCGCGCACGTCAGCCGGTGAGAGGTTCGGGTTAGCCTGAAGCCAGAGAGCTACGGTGCCGGTAACAACAGGCGAAGCCATCGACGTACCCATATTGGCGTCGTAGTAGTCGTCGCCCGACTTCACCGCACAGGTCGACGAGCTGAAGCCTGCATAATACCTCGATGTGGCAGAGATGAGCAGACAGCCCGGAGCCGTCACGTCGGGCTTGGTGCGTCCGTCGAGCGTCGGTCCGTGACTCGAGAAGAGCGACAGAGCACCCTTGTTGCCCACCAGAGCGGTGTTGATGCCGTAGACGTCGCCGCCGAGCGTGGTGTAATCCATCTTGGTGTTGTACGAACCGACGCTGATAACGTTGTCGCTCACGCCGCCAAGCTCGCCCACGGTGTAGTCGGTGTCGCCGTCGGTCCATCCGCGCTTGCCTCCATTGAGGAAGTAGCCTTCGGTTGCGTTGTTCCACATGTGTATGGATGTGCCTGCGTCGCTCGTAGCCACGATTCCTATCTTGCGGTTCTCAGCAATGCTTGTAGCGCGACACATCAGCATCACCTCCGTGCGCTCGTTTGTCGGGTTCTTCTGCAGAGCCATCTGCACGGTAGACACCACGCCGCTACCATCAGGGAAGGTGTACTTCACGTCGGTCTCGCCGTCGGTCTCCACAGCCGGAGACTCGTACATCACCTTGCCCTTCAGAGCGTCAACCACTACAGCCTTCACCTTAAGCGGAGCGCCCTTGCTGCCCCAGATGTCCACGTAAGCCTGCTTGCTCGCAGAGTTTTCGCTGAAGCCTATCATGGTCTTGAGCGATGTGTCGCCATCCTCAAGGTCTTTGCCTACGTGCAGCGCTGTGCTGCCCTCGTTGCCCGCAGCGCCAACGATGATGCGTCCGGGACCTGCCATTGCAGCGAAAGCCTGGTCGGAAGCCGAGGTGCCGTCGTGCGGACCGAGGTGCGAACCCAGACTGATGTTCACAACACAGGGTTTGCCTACGCTCTCAGCATAGTCGAAGCAATACTGTATGCCGTCGGTGATGTTCACGTTGCTCGAACCGAAGCTCACGAAGACCAGCTCCGACTCGGGCGCAACGCCGTAGTAAGGCGTCGTGCGGTCGCTGCCTGCGGCGATACCTGCCACGTGCGATCCGTGGAACGTAGAAGATATGTCATAGTTGACGGCGCGCATCTCGTCGTAGGTGACGTACTCGCTACCGTAGCCGAACTTCGAGGGTGCTTTTCCGCCGTTGGCATTCTGGTCCCAAACGCGTGCTATGCGTGTGCCGATGCCGTCGGGGTTGGTGAAGTCGACGTGCGAATACTGGAATCCGCCGTCTACAACGCCCACAACGACGCCCTTGCCGGTGTATGCGCCCAGCTCGGAGGTAGTTGAGTGGCAGTCGTCAACGCCAGTCTCCTTGCGTGCGGTGTCGAGGAGCATGCGCACACTTGTACCTACCTGCACGTTCTCCACTTCGTCGAGTGCCGCTACAGCCTCAACAGCCTCAAGCGGCAGACTCACGGTGAGCAGACGGTCGGTTACGACGTTGCGAACTTCCACGCCGAGCGCCTCAAGTCGACTGATGCAGTCGGCGGCTGCGTGCTGTTTCGACGGAGCAACGGTGATGAAGGCGTCCACCTTCTTCGCTGTTGCCGATTTCACATTTTTCTGCGTACTCATATCCTGAAGCATCAGGCTCGTACTTGGCGAAAGCTTCTGTGCGAAAGCCGAGCTGCCCACGAGGAGCAGCGATGCCAATAGGATGTTTGATTTGTTCATTGATTAGGATTGTTTTAATGTTGATATGTTGAGGTGTTGAGGTGTTGAGATATGCATTTGTCACCATCTCACCATCTCAACACAACAACATCTTTAATTAATATTTTTCAAATGTACCCTTATAGTTGACAACGATACGGGTGTTGTCGCCGCCGTTAGAGGTATAGCTGTTAGTGTACTTGTTGGTTACGTCGAGCAGAATCTCGTACACGTCGTTCTCGTCCTTGCTCACAGTGAGCGTGCCGTTGTTTGGCATGTTGCCGTAGCCGTGACCTGCTGCGTACGACTGCAGCTGTATGCCGCCAGCGTTGTACTTGATGTCGAACACCTTCTCCTGACCGATGTTCGCAAGATCAATCTCGCCTGCGTTGATAAGGTCGCTGCCTACCTTCACCTCCACTCTGTCTGAAGAAGTCTTGCCGTCGCCTTCGGGGATAAGGTAGAAGGTGATGTTGCCCTTGTATTCCTTCATGTACGATGTGCCAAGCTGACGAGTGATAGAGAGTTCGCCGTCAGAGTTATAATACTTGTACTCGTTCTCTGCCACTACCGACGGTATGATTTCGTCGAGCGACTCGGCAGCTGCGAACGTGCCGAAGTAAGAGAGGCTCACGGTTCTGCCGTCCTCGAGCACTGCCTCAAGACTCACGTAAGTCTGTCCGCCGAAGCCCTGTGCGGTGGTAATAGAGCCCGACTTCACCTTGTCGTATACGGTTCTTGTGGCATAGTCGATATAGCGGAAGGTGTAGCTGTCGGCTTCTGTAGCCATGTCTACCGTGCCGTTGTAGAGTTTCGCAGCCGAAACGCTGAACCATACTGCGGCTTTGGCGTTAAGGAAGTCAGCCGGAGCCTGTACTTCTACGTCAGCGAAAGCGAAGTTGGTAGGCTCGCCCGTTGCAGAAGGCTGCACGCAGAGAGCTGAAAGCACAGAGAAGCGGGTTGTTGCCTGCTCCGTATCGGTAACAGAGAACGTATTGCTGGCGTCATAAGTGCGGCTGAATGTGCCTGTATACTCGCAACGGAAGTCGTCGGCGCCGTCTTCTGCCTCAACAGATACGGTTACGTTCTTCTTGAACTTGTCGAACTTCACCTTCAGCGCACCCTTCTTGAACTCGCGATCGCCGCAGACGAGCTTGCCGCCTGCCTCAGCAAGCGTAGCGAGGTCTACCTCCTGTCCTACAGACGCTGCGGGCAGCGTGACTGTAACGTCGGGCTGGAGCGCAAGGTCGCTCGTCACGTTTTCTGCAGAATAGAGCATGAACGAGCTATACTCGTCAGTCTCCTTCAGCAGCACGGTCTTCACGTCGTTCACGTTCTCGTTGAGCGCCCACTGATTGTCGAGTTCGGCGTATGTGCGCTCCGAAAAGCTCACGCGCTCCACGTTGTCCACCTTATATTCTACCTTTGTGCCGTCCTTCTGCTGAACGGTCATTATTCGCTTTGTGGTCTGTGCGTAACTGGCGCCCATCGCCATGAGGCACAGCATTGTCAATACGGTCTTTTTCATCGTTTTACTATTTTTGTTATAACTCCATTTGTTGTTCTTACAACGTAGACGCCGCTGCGCAGAGCCGCCACGTCAACCGATTTGGTGGCGTCGGCAGAGAGCACATGCTGTCCGCCTACAGTGTATACAGAGAGGCGTTCGCCCTTTGCGGCGCCGCTCACGAGAAGCGTGCTGTTGCCAACAAACTTCACGGTCTCAGCCTCAGCGCCCTCTACCTTGCCAAGACCTGTAGACGGGTCGTAGTTGAGTTCCACCGGTCCGCTCCATTCGCCCTGAATCTGGTAGCCCTTGCCGTCAGCCAGGTCGATAGTGAACTTATACTCCTCGTTAGCCAGCTGCTCAACGCCCACGCGTCCGCTGTATACGAAGGCGAAGCTGTCTACAACACAGTAGCGTCCCTTCTCGAAGTGCTCGTAGCGTGTGCCGGTGCGTCCGCCCACGTTGTCGAAGTAGCCGCGTGTCATCTTGTACGGCGCGTAGAGGTTTGTCCAAAGGTGGTCGTTCTCCATCAGTTCGTATGTGCCTGAAGGCAGATATGCTGTGCCGGCGCTGGTCTGGAACTCCATGCGGAGCAGGTCGCCCTCGTTGCCGTCCTTGCCGCTTGGCGAGCCGAGGTCGACGGTGTAGACGTTCACGCCGTTCTGGTTGCCGAGGAAGTATACACGAGCCTTCTTGATGTAGTCGAGATTGAGCTTCACGTCGCGGTCGAGGTTCGACTCTACGTACTTCTCCTTGTCGTCAGACACGTCGACGATGTTGAACTTGATGTTCTTCGCCGTGCCCGTCACCTTATGTCCGCGGTCTGTTGTGCAGTCGATGGTGAAGTTGAATGTGCCTTCCTCGTCGCCGTCGGTGATTACTACCGTTCCGTCGGTGATATAAGCATAGTCGTAGTCGGAATCAGAGCCGGTCACGGTCTTGCGGCGCTTGATGTATGTACCCATGAGTATGGTCATTCCGTTATAGTCTATCTCCATACCCGGGAAGTAGGTCTCGCTCTTGAAGTTGCGAGCTACGGTGTATGTGCCGGGGATGATCGTGGCCTGCTTCGGGTCGCCGAAGAGTCGGTTGAAAGCGCAGATGGCAAGGTTGAATCCGGTGCCCTTCATGTTGCCTGTCTCAGGGTCGAAATCGCAGTCGAAGAGGTTGATGTAGATATTGCCCGTGTTCGACTCCATCAGATTGCCGTGATAGTAAGCCATACCGCCGGTGAATGTAGTGTTCACGTCGGTAGGGATCTGCGGATATACCGTCGTGCCGGTGTTCATGTCTACGAAGCTGAGCGTGCCGGTGTAGGTATACTGCACGCCGTTGGCGTCGGCGAAGGTCACGGTATACGAGTTGTCGGCGCCCTTCTTCACGGTCACGTCGCCCGTCAGCGCGTTCTCCTTGCCGGGCTTGCCGGTGAATCCGTACTTTGTGGTGTAAGAGTAGTCGGCATCATAATAGAGACTGCCCTCGCCAGCCTTGAACGTTCCCTCGGGCAGTTCGGTGCCAGTGCCCGCCGGAGCGTACAAGTCGATGGCAGCCACGTTAGCGTTTGTAGCCACGATGGTGCCCTCGGCAGAGTTAAAAACAGCGTTTGTCTTGTCCGAAACCACGAGATAATAGTTGTCGCAGTTGCCGGTAGCCTCAGAAGCGGCTGTATAGTACGACGCCACAACATGACTCATAGCCATGGTCTTGGCTTCGTCAGCCTTGGCAGGTGCAGAGAAGCGCGGCGAGTTCTTAACGAATGTGTGCTGTGCCGCCACAGGAAGTGCGAGCGCAGAGATGAGAAACGAGATGATAAGTAACGATTTTTTCATTGTTTGATTAGTTTAAAAGTTTGTTCGTTTTCAAGTGTAAGTACATAAATTCCGGGTTTGCAGTTGTCGAGGTTCAGCACAACGGTGCCGTCGGCTATGCGCTTGCGCATCACGAGTGTGCCGTCGGCGGCGTAGAGCGCAGCCTCAGCAGCCTTCGCACCACTCACCTTCACGGTGCGGTTGTCGTCGTACGTGAACGAGAAGGCATTGCCCTCTGTGCCCGCAATGGCTGTAGGCACGACGTAGTCGAAATAGAACTCCGCCACAGCCGACTGTTCGTAGTCGGTAGCGACGCCGTTGGATGTAACCGTCAGCTTTCCGTCGGCAAAGCCCACTTCCGGCTTGTCGGCAAGGAAGAAGCTTGCCGTGGCATCATCAACGAACTTCAACACGAGTGCTTGGCGCGGCGTGGTGTCGGCTTCGTCGGCGTGTACAGCCAACGTCGGCGCGAGCAGCAACAGCGCAAGCAACGCTTGCAATAATCTTGCTTTCATAGTCTTGATTTTTTTAGTTTGACTCTTTAATTTCTAAGTAATAATATTATAACTCTCTTTTTACCTGCTGCAAATATACACATTATTATTTATTCCGCCTTACAAAACAGAAGTTTTTAAACAAACTGCCACAATTTGCTTATAAATAGCAACCGCTTGAATTAGTAATTATCTATTCGTAATTATTAATTTTAAAACTGATAGTTTCCCTACTTTTACCACGTAAACCCTCTGTTTTCTCCACCGCTCGCGTTCGCCGTCCAATCAGATTGCGTTCGCCGTCCAATCGGATTGCGTCCGCCGTCCGATCGGATTCCGTTCGGGTGACGATGACTTTTCGTGAGGTTTTGCAGCGAAAATAGAAGAGCTAAAGATGCAATCGTAGGAGGCTACAGCTACTGAAATACAAATTGCTACAGCTATTTGCAATGGCTACGGCAGGAACTGAAAGTCAGCGGCGCGTAGCGGAAAGCTAATGCCGTAGCCTCCTACGAACACCGCTCTTTTTACCTGCTGCAGGTATACACATTATTATTTATTCCACACTAAAAAGCTGTTTTTGGGGTCATCTGGAATTTGGAGTGATAATAATAGTGTATTATTATATTGCTGTCCGCTAAAACTCCAAAGAGAATAAAAACCCTGCCCGAAGTCCT
>NZ_JAHQUY010000038.1 GCF_019052365.1 Leyella stercorea | reverse complement strand
AATCTATTACTACTAACCTAAACAATCTATTAATCTTTTGACGATGCAAAGGTATAAACAATCTGCTGTTTGCGCAAACAATATAAGCAAAACATTCGATTTTACGCCTTATTGTTGACCTAAATCAACGTGTATGCACGAACACAAGCACATTTTCACAGATTTTTAGCATCGTTCCGTTGAAAACCTACACCGCCGTCGACTCTCGGTCTATGATTTCGCCGCGCAGCACGATGTCCTCTGCACACTTCGCGCTGTCGGCGACATGAGCCATAAGCAGCCGGCAAGCCTCAGCAGCCATTTGTTCGATGGGTTGCTCCACAGCAGTTATCGTGGGAAAAACGAGCGTGCAGAGCGCTGTGCCCGACATGCAGCAGATGCGGGCGTCTGCCGGTATGCGCAATCCGCGCTTCTGCATAATGTTCTTTGCACCGATAAGCGCAGTCTCTGTGAATCCGAACACGGCGTCGAACGGAATGTTTCTGTCAAGAAAGGCAGACATAACGTCGCTTCCCTCGTCGGCGCTCAACGCTGGAGGCAGCACGAGCGTCTTGTCGTAGGCTATGTGAAACTTCTCGAGAGCGTCGCGGTAGCCGCGCAAGCGTTCGTAACCGTTGCGTATATGCGCCGGTCCGGCTATGTGCACGATGCGCTTGCAACCGCTGCGTATGAGCTGCTCCACCATAAAGAACGACATGATATAGTCGTCGAGGCGCACCTGCGAAGCGTCACCCCACTCCAGCGTGCGGTCGAAGAACACCATCGGTATGCCGCGCCCTATGACACGGCGATATATATCGATATTCTTCTCCTTGTCGCAGACGCTGATAAGTATGCCGTCAACCATACACTTCTCCATCATCTCTATATTCAAGCGCTCCTGTTCGGCGTTCTCGTTCGACGTAGCGATGAGCACGTTGTAGCCATGCTTGCGCAGTATGGTCTGCGCATGGCCGATGAAGGTCATGTAGAACGTGGTGACTATCTCGGGGATGATGATGGCTATGTTGTGCGAGCTTTGCCTGCGCAGGCTCACCGCCAGTTCGTTGCGCTGGTAGCCCATGCGTCGGGCTGTCTCGGTGATGAGCTTCATGGTTTCCGCCTTTACGTTCGAGGCGTCGCCCGAAAGAGCGCGCGACACGGTAGACTTGGATATGCCGAGTTCGTTGGCTATATCCTTTATAGTAATGTATTTTGACATTAGCAGAATGTTTTTAGTTACCTATTTTTTTACTCTTTACGTTTTTACTCTTTTACTTTTTGTATATATCGATACAAAATTAATAAAAAGTTTTCTTTTGCAAAAGGATGCGAGCCATAATCTATGGCGGTTTGCTCTACGTTCAGCAGTCAGGCTACAGATTGGGAACGATTGCGCAAATCGGGAACGGTTGCGGGAACGGTTGCGTAATTTATCTTATATTTTTCTCTTTTTTCTTTTGCAGATAACGCTTAACTTTGCGTCAGAAAATAACAAAAAACCTAAAAGAAATATGAAAACTACTTCAAGCAAGGGCCACGTGCCTTTCATCAGCAAGTTTGCCTATGGCATGGGCGATGTAGGATGCAACTTCAGTTGGATGTTCGTAAGCAACTTCCTCATGATTTTCTACACCGACGTGTTCGGCATCGGCATGAGCGCCGTAGCCACACTGATGCTCGTATCGCGCATCTGGGATGCCGTGAACGACCCTATCATCGGAACACTTACCGACAAGACCCACTCGCGCTGGGGACGCTTTCGTCCGTGGCTTCTCTTCGGCGCTCCCGTGACGGCTCTCGTTCTCATACTCACGTTCTGGGCGCATCCCAACTGGAGCCAGACAGCGAAGATTGTGTACATGGCTGTCACCTACTGCATACTCGTGCTCGGATATACCTGCGTAAACCTTCCCTACGGCACTCTCTGCGGCGCAATGACCCAGGACATCGACGAACGCGCCAAGCTGAACACAAGCCGCTCCGTAAGTGCAATGATAGCCATCGGCGTGCTTAACATCATCACCGTTCCGCTCGTGACGTTCTTCGGAAAGGGCAACGCACAGTCAGGCTATCTCGCCGTGGCTATAATATATGGTATTATCTTCGCAGCCTGCCACCTGTTCTGCTTCAGCAAGACAAAAGAGGTGGTTGAGGTGCCGGTAGGACAGAAACTTCCCATATCGGTGCAGCTGAAGTCGGTGCTGAAGAACCGCCCTTACCAGCTCGCCATCCTCGGACAGTTCCTCTTCGGATTCATCCTCTACGGACGCAACGCCGATATTCTCTACTACTTCACATACGTAGAAGGCTCGGCTACGCTCTTCAGCTACTACTCAATGGCTATCGTTCTGCCGTCGATCGTTGGTGCAGCCTGCTTCCCTTGGATGTTCCGCAAGACCGGCAACAAGGGCTATGCGGCAGCTGTCTTCGCACTGCTCTGCGGCGTGTTCATGGCGCTGCTCTACTTCTTCAGCCCTAACACCTCACCCGTCGAGTTCTACGTATGCTCGGCTATAGCATGGTTCTTCTTCTCGGGCTTCAACACAGCTATATACGCCATCATCCCCGACTGTGTGGAGTACGGCGAATGGAAGACTGGCGTACGCAACGACGGTTTCCAGTATGCCTTCGTGTCGCTCGCCAACAAGATGGGCATGGCGCTCGGCACAGCAATGTTCGCCCTGGCGCTCGACTCAGCAGGATATGTGGCAGGCGCAGAACAGAACGCTGACGTGATAGCCATAATGCGCCACACCTTCTCTACCATACCTGGCGCACTCTGGGTGATCACAGCCTTCTGCCTCTGCTTCTACAAGCTCCACCGCAACGTATATAACAAGATTGTGGACGAACTGAAGGCAATAAAGAACAAGGTGGAACGCATTTAAAAGTAAAAGAGTAAAAAGGAGAAACTTAAATAAACAATAATTATAAAGAATCCATAAAAATATTACAACTATGAGACAAGCAGTATTAGTAGCACCCAAGCACATCGAATTCAAGGAGGTAGCAGCACCTAAGGCAGAAGACCTCAAGGAGCACCAGATACTCGTCAACATCAAGCGAATCGGCATCTGCGGCAGCGAGATTCACTCTTACCACGGACTCCATCCCGCTACGTTCTACCCCGTAGTTCAGGGTCATGAATATTCTGCTGTTGTTGTGGCATGCGGCAGCGCTGTAACGGTATGCAAGCCGGGCGACAACATCACAGCTCGTCCGCAGCTGGTTTGCGGCGAGTGCAACCCTTGCAAACGCGGACAGTATAACGTATGCGAACATCTGCGCGTGCAGGCTTTCCAGGCTGACGGCTGCGCACAGGACTTCTTCGTCATCGACGACGACCGCGTAGTGAAACTGCCAGAAGGCATGAGCCTCGACTTCGGCGCAATGATTGAGCCGGCGGCTGTAGGCGCACATGCAAGCAACCGCACCGACGTGAAGGGCAAGAACGTAGTGGTGAGCGGAGCCGGAACCATCGGCAACCTCGTAGCCCAGTTCTGCAAGGCGCGCGGAGCAAAACGCGTACTCATCACCGATGTCAGCGACCTGCGTCTTGAAAAGGCTCGCGAATGCGGCATCGCCGACACGCTGAACATCACAAAGCGCCCGCTGAAGGAGGCTGCAAAGGAACTCTTCGGCGACGAGGGCTATCAGGTGGGCTTCGAGGTGGCTGGCGTTGAGGTGTCGATACGCTCGCTCATGGAGACCATAGAGAAAGGCAGCGACATCGTTGTAGTGGCTGTGTTCGCCAAAGACCCCGCACTCAGCATGTTCCACCTCGGCGAGCACGAGCTCAGACTCATCGGCTCGATGATGTACCGCCACGAGGACTATCAGACAGCCATCGACTATGTGTCGCGCGGCATCGTAAACCTCAAGCCGCTCGTAAGCAACCGCTTCGCGTTTGAGGAGTACGACGACGCATACAAGTATATCGACTCGCACCGCGAGACTTCAATGAAGGTGATTGTAGACCTTGAGCAGAAGCCCGCAAAATAAGACAGATTAAAGCATCACTACCATCCGCCACACAGCGCCTTGTACATCCTAAACATGGTGATCTGCTTGTCGCGGATGGAGTAATTGTTTTTAAGCACTATAAAAATACTAACATTGTCGAGATGACAAAATTAAACGCTTCTTTTTTTGTCTATATGAATTATATAGGTAAGCATTAAATATTCTGTTGGAAGCATAAACATCACTCTTAATGTACTGCATTGCATTAGGAGATACGATGCACGTATAGCATAAAACCTTTGGGAACGTTTGCGCAAAATGGGAACGTTACCGCAAACGTTTCCAAGAAACAAGGATTATTTTTGCTTTGAAACCTTTTCTGTATGGCGTAAATTTGCAAGCGTAAAGAATTAATAATAAAAACCTAAACCTTACAAATGAAACATTTTAAGACTTCCATTCTGGCTTCAGCCATGTGCCTTGCGGCTTCTGCCATGTGCCAGACAACTTCTGCTCAGATTCATCTCACCGCCGACTTGCAGAACAATCATCTCTGGCGTGGTATGGAGGTGGCCGACGGCTGTCTCATCCTCACCGACCTTAGCTATACGTTCGGCACTGGACACGCCACACTCGGACTGTGGGGCGGCACCAACACACAAGGCAACTACAAGGAGTTCAACCACTACGTAACGCTTCGAGGCGCAGGCTTCGAGTTCTGCGCCATGGACACATACAACTTCTCGCCGGGCGCTACGTACAACAACCGCCAATACTTCAACTATAAGGCGCACCAGACGGGACGCTTCCTCAACTGCACACTCAACTACCGCTTCCAGCAGCCTCGCTTTCCGCTGCTGTTGAGTTGGTCAACCATTATGTTCGGACGCGACAGGTCTGCGGATAACACAGAGCAGAAATACTCTACATTCGTCTACGCCGAATATCCCGTCTACAAGAAGGACGGATGGCAGATGGATGCCGGTGTGGGCGGAGCATTCGCTCTGAACAAGGCTGGCGAGAAGCAGAACTTCTACGGCGAGACATCGGGCGTGGTGCATACTCAGCTGAAGGTAAGCTACGACCTAAAGATAGGTTCGTACACGGTGCCGGTACATGCTATGGGTATGTGGAACCCGCAGTCGGAGAAGGCTTACTTTCAGATTGGCGCACAGCTGATTCATCTTTAAACCGAGCTATTCACTCGGAAAAGCGAAACCATAATTTTTTAAAACAATACACACAATGAACATTAAAGACTTCACAACGGGCGTACAGCACATCGGTATCCCGACAAACAACATTGAGGAGACCATCAACTTCTACCTCACACTGGGTTTTGAGGTAGCCCTTCGCACCGTGAACGGCGCAGAGGAGGTGGCGTTCCTTCAGCTCCACAATCTCGTGATTGAGACCTATCAGAACCATCAGGCGGCTATGGCGTACGGCGCCATCGACCACATAGCCATCGACGTGAAGAACATCGACGAGCTGTTTAAGGTCGTGCAGCGTGCCGGACTGAAGATGCTCGACACCAAGGTCAATGGTCTGCCCTTCTGGGAGAACGGCGTGAAGTTCTTCACCATCGAAGGACCGAACAAGGAGAAGATTGAGTTCTGCGAAAAACTCTGATTAGTTGAGAGTTAAGAATTATTCAAGTTGAGAATTGAGAGTTGAAAGTTGAATAGCTCTCAACTCTCAACGGTATATTTACTTCTTCTTTATCTCGTAACCTATTTTCTTGAAAGCCTCAACATAGTCGTTGTACTTGGCCTTTCTGCCGTCGTACACGATTGTCACTTTCTGGTCGTCCACAGAGGTTGCGATTTTCTTTGTGCCTTTCACAAAGCGGATGTTGCTCTTTATCTTTTTCTCACAGTTCTGACAGTGCATCTGCGGCTGCGTTGTTACTACCAATGTGTCGGTTGCTGTCTGCGCAAAGCTGTTGCCGGCAAGCATGAGCATAAATGCCATTAAAAGATTCTTTTTCATATTATCCTTATTTTATATTGGTTACTATATATTTTGGTTACTATAACTTCTCAAGTTTGAAGCGTACTCCGACGTAAGCCATCGCTCCCGTAACGGGTCCCCATACTTGTGTGGCGTCGAACGCCGAGCTCCACGGATGGTGTGCATGGCGTATCGGGTCGTCAATCTTATAGTTGGTGAGATTCTCGCCGCCGACGTACAGACTGAAGCGGTGGAACTCCCTGGTCACCTGCGCCTGCAACTGGAAGTAGGCAGGATAGCTACTCTGGTCGTACAGTTCGCCGCCACCGTTCAGCTGACCCGTCACGTCGAACTGCCACAGTTCGAGCGGCGTCTTATACGAGAGCGTGAGCAAGCCTTTGTAGCGCGAAGTGAGGGGCTTCTGTCGCAGACTGCCGTCGTAGGTGCACTTCACGTCGTTAAGACGGAAGGCGGCTGTGGCTGTCATGCCGCTGAACAGTGCGTATGTAGCGTCAACCTGAAAGGTGTGACTATAGCTCTTGCCGTCGAGGTTCTCGAAGCGAAGCGTGTGCTGTCCACTCGCTCCGTCGAAGTTCATTATCATCTGATTGACGAAATCGGTGTAGTAATACTCTGCGTTCAGCTCCAGATTTCTGCCGAAGAGCGGTATATTGAAACCCAACGAAGCGCCCGTGTTCCATGCTTCCTCCTGCTTTAGGTCGGGCGAGACGAATATCTCTCTGCCACTTGCCAAGAGCGACACGTTCTCTGCCAGAGCATGTGGCGAGCGATAGCCCTTGCCCACCGAGGTGCGGAGCGTAACTATGCTGTTCGGAGAGTATTTTACATGCAGACGCGGCGTGAAGAAACCGCCGTAACGGCTCGAATGGTCCCAACGCACGCCAGGCATAACCGTGAGCTTTTCGCCCAACTTATATGTGTATTGTGCATACACACCCGGTGTCGTCTCCTTAGAAGTAGTGCTCTCAGCCCGTGCCAGAGCGCCTAACGGATTGAAGCGTTCGTCGTAATAGTCGTGGTTGAGCGATGCACCGACGCTCAGGTTGTGATGCTCGGTGATGTCGGTTTCGAACATCAGCTGCGCATATCCGTTCTTCTGGGTGACATCATACTCGGTGCGTCCGAACATGTTGTCTGCGTCGTGCCACGATCCATGCAGCATAAGTGCGACTGATGTGTTATGGTCGGCGTTCAGCGTAAAGCCGTTCTTCCACAGCGCCTCGTAACGGTTGGTCTTCACCGATGTGGTGTAGAGAGGTTCAGACGAAGAGGCTGCCGAGTGCTTACGGCTCTGCCCTCCATTGCGCTCGTCGTGCAAGCCGCGCAGCATCAGCTGACTGATCCAGCGTGGCGACACATACGCCCAGCGGTGCATCAGGTTATACTGGCGCAACTTCGGCATATCCATAAAGCCGTCGCCGTTGCCGTCGTGGTCCATCTGTCGGTTCTCGAAGTGGAAAAGTGTTGCGGTAGAAAGGCGCTCGTTGAGATGAACGCTTCCGTCGAGGTTCACCTCCGTTTTCAGTTCGCTGTCCTGATAGACGTTCGCACGCACGCCATCGGTGCCTTGCGGCTTCAGAAACTCTATATTAATCTGTCCCGTTGTGCTTTCGTATCCGTTCTTCACGCTCGACGCTCCCTTGCTCACCTGTATCGACTGCATCCAGGGCCCCGGCACATAGCCCAAACTATATGGCAGGGCTGCGCCTCGCAGGTTGGGCACGTTCTCGGTGAGCATCTGCACGTACGTGCCGCTCAGTCCGAGCAGCTTTATCTGCTTGGCGCCGGTGGCAGCGTCGCTGTAGCTGACGTCTACCGACGGATTGGCTGTGAACGACTCGCCCAGATTGCAGCAAGCCGCACGTATCAGCTGTCCCTGCCCTATTATCTCGGCGTTGTCAACCCGGAATCTCGACTTGATGCCGTTCGTAGCTTTCACCACCACGGCTTTCAGCTCACGAGTATCGGCTATGCTATCGGTCTGCGCCAGCATCTGCTGCGACACAAACGTATATCCTAATAAACCAATCAATATTTTTCTCATACAATTAACCTTTCTAACAATCTCTAAACCTTTGTTACGCCATGTTCTTTATCAATAGCTTCATCGGCGTATATATTTATCTTCTTTTATTACGGTGCAAAGTTATAGATTTTCAATAAATTATTTATACAGAATTAAGGAGAATGCTTACATATTTTCAGATTATAAACATTTAAAAACACCTTTATACCAAACACCAACATTTGGCGTGCTTAACAATAAAGACAGTCATCAAATATGACAATTTAACACACATATCTGACAAATACGGTTAAATTGTCAAACTGATAACACAAAATACTTATGGCACGTAAGTTGCATAATACAAAGTGAAAGCCGAAGCCACAAAGGCAAGCGGCAATTAAAAATGGAGGTATTTCATTATGTTGTTAGTTCGCAGAAATAATTATTCTAACTGGTTGAACGATTGGTTTGACAATAGTTTCTTCGATACTGAAGAGGTTCCACAGACACGCACCACGGTTCCTGCCATCAACGTCAAGGAGACGTGTGACGAATATATAATGGAGGTTGCAGTTCCAGGACTTAAGAAGGAATGGGTACGCATCAACGTCACAAACGAGGGCTTGCTTCATCTGGCTATCGAGAACAAGATGGAGCATAAGGAAGAAAGCAAGGAATGCAAGTGCAACAAAGAGAGACACGAACGCTACTTGCGCCATGAGTTCTATTATGGCAACTACGAGCAGAGCTACACCCTTCCAGACGATGTAGAGCGCGACAATATATCAGCGAGCGTCGCCGATGGTCTCCTTACAATCGTCATTCCTAAGACCACACCCGAGAAGGAAGCAAAGGTGATGAAGAACATTGAGGTCAAATAACGCTTTTTAGCATAGGTATAAAGAGAGTGTGCCAAAAACTATGGCACACTCTCTTTTTTTATTTTCTATATCCTCTAAGTCCGTACCACAAGAGCACGAACTCGCAGAAGAGGGATATAGTCCATGTGAACTGCCATGCACCTATCCAGTCTGCCATCATACCCTGCAGCACGGGGAACACCGCACCGCCGAACACACCCATCATGAACACGCCCGAAGCGCGCGAGGTGTACTCGCCGAGTCCGTCGACGGCAAGCGTGAACACGCAGCTCCACATTACGGAGTGGAACAAGCCGACGGCTGACAAGAGCCACAGATTCTCGGTGAGCATTGCGGCTGTCATGAGCACTATAGCGCCGAGCGCAACGGTGATGAGCATAGGGCGCGGCTTCACGCTCTTCATCGAAGCCGACACCATACGCCCGATGAGAAAACCGCCCCAATAGATTGTGGCGAGCAAGGCTGGCGACACATTCAATCCGCCGTCGCTAAGCTCCATAGCATGAAGGTTGATATTGTTGCCGATACTCACCTCCGTACCTACGTAGAAGAAGATGGTGATGACGCCATACTTAAGATTGCGGAACGACCACACGCTGCGTGTGTTTCCGTCTGAAGCTGTTGTGTCGGTTGAGGCAGATCGTGTGCCCTCGATGTCGGGCAACGCGAGGCGGCGCGTTGTCATTGTTGTGACTACAATGCACAGAGTCATCAGTATGAACGGCAGCGTGAGCTGCGAAGCCTGCACGTTGTCGAGCGGCACACCGGCGAACATTATGCCCGTCACGAAGAGCGGCGCGATGGTTGTGCCGAACGAGTTGACGGCGCAGGTGAAGTTCATGCGCTGCACGGCGCTTGTGCCTGGAAGCGGATAGGCGGCGATGTACGGATTGATGACCACCTGAAGCATGGCGGCAGCCGTACCCATGAGGAACGAACCGACAAGGAACACGAAGTAGCCGAACGGCACAAAGTCGCCGTGTATAGCGACGCCTTCGCAGGGCACGTACTCGGCACAGAACGCAGAGGCGGTGTAGAACAGCAGTCCGCCGACCATCACTATGAGCGATCGCATCAGCGTACGCTTGTAGCCTATCTTGTTGAGCATACGCCCCGTGCGCGAGCTGTTGAGCAGATAGCCGAGGAAGAAGGCGAAGGAGACGAGTGTGGTGAGCGAGTTGCGCATCGTGGTGGCATCGGAGAGAAACGCCACCTTGAGCGGTCCCTGACACTGTCCGTTGACGGTGGTGAGGAAACCGACAATAAAGTATATAAAGGTGAGGAGCAGGAACGGACCTGCGGTCTTTAGGCTTAGGGTTTTCATATTGTTTAGGGCTTTTAGGAGGGTTGAGAGTTGAGGGTTGAGAGTTGAGGGTTGAGAATTGAGAATTGAGAATTGAGAATTGAGAGTTGAGAATTGAGAGTTGAGAGTTATGATATGTAATGCAGCTGTAATATATAGCAAACATTTTTGGGGCTGTGGTAATCATAACTCTCAATTTTCAACTCTCAACTCTCAACTGATAAAACTCTCAACTATAGTTTACAGAATTTCTTCGAGAGTCTTCATCGCTCCCTTGCTCTTTATGCTTTCCACCATGCGCAGATACGGCTGTGTGAAGTTGTGTGCTGCGCGCAGGTCGGTGCTGCGGAACGGAGAGAGCTGGAGGAAGTCGAGCGGCTCGTCGCTGTCGATGAGCTTATGGTCGTCTACGGTGAGCCACGGGTCAGCCACCTCAAACTGCTCGCCGTTGTCGTCGGTGTGATACTTCAGATAGTGGCGGTAAGCGGCGAAGAGATAAGCCACGCGGATAAGCTCCTTGTCGTCGCCAATCATCTTCTCGAGGTTAGGCATCACGTACACGGGGAACTTCGAAGCGCCGTCGAAGCAGAGACGTGCCACCTGGTCGCTCACGGTGCGGTTGCCGAAGCGCTCGCAGAGCGTCTGCTTGTACAGTTCGAGGTCGGTGTCCTTCGGCGCAGGCACGTACGGAGTGATGTCGATATCCATAAACTGGCGCACGAACTTGGCGATGCGCTCGTCGTGCATGGCAGCATCCACCTTGCGATAGCCGTAGAGGAACGACGGATAAGAGAGCAGCGTGTGAGAAGCGTTGAGCAGCGAGAGCTTCATGTTCTCGAACGCCGTAACGTCGTCGGTCATCTGTGCTCCGACGGTCTCCCATGCGGGGCGACCGGCAGCGAAGTTGTCCTCAACGACCCACTGTATGAAGTCCTCGCAGTAGACTGGTGCCTTGTCGTCGGTGCCGTTCTCCTTGTTCAGTCGCTCTACGTCCTCGGGGCGTGTGGCTGGCGTGATGCGGTCTACCATCGAGTTGGGGAACGTCACGTTCTTTTCCATCCACGCGGCGAGCTCCTGGTCCTGCGCCTCGACGAACGACATGAACGCGCGGCGTGCGGTGTTGCCGTTGTGCTGCAGGTTGTCGCAAGAGAGAATGGTGATAGGTCCGGCGCCCGAAGCCTTGCGGCGGCGGAGTCCTTCTGCTACGTAGCCGAAGGCTGTGAGCGGATTGGCAGGGTTGGCGAGGTCGTGAGCCACCTGCGCGTTGTCGAGCATGAACTCGCCCGTCTGTCTTGATATGTTATAGCCGCCCTCGGTGATGGTGAGCGTTATGATGCGTATGTCGGGGTCGGCAATCTTGTCGAGGATAGCCTCCTTCTGCTCAATGCCCCAGTAGAGTTCTACGAGAGCGCCGAGACGATACACCTCGTTCTTGCCGTCGCGTCCGCATACGGTGAGTGTGTACTCGCCGTTCTGCTCCTTCAGAGCCTTGTACAGACGCTCGTCGCCGGGCAGAATCATTGCGCCGCAGATGCCCCAAGAGCGCTGTGTGGGGTCTTCGAGCAGATGCGATGTCATGTACTCGAGGTGAGCGCGATGGAAGTTGCCTACACCAAAATGGAGGATACCAGCCTTTACCGAATTGCGGTCGTAAGAATACTTGTTGATAACGTTTGTTGCCATAATCTTTTTAAGTTATTAGTTATTGTTTTTTAGTTATTCGTTTCTCTTTTCGCTTGCAAAATTAAGCTGCAAAAAGATCATGGCAAAGAAAAAATCGGAGGCAAACTTTGGGAACGTTTGCGGAAACGTTCCCAAAATCTGCAAACGTTTTAAATCGGTTTTCCTGGTTGCGGAGCCGCTCTCCGCAACCGTTCTACTCGCCCGTAGAGGCTCTGCACTTCATCTCTGTGCGCAGCACTATGCGGCGGTTCTCGGCGGCGGGGTTGTTCACCTTCTCGAGCACCAGTTCGGCGGCGCGGCGGCCCATCTCGCCGAGCGGCGGCTCAACGGTGGTGAGCTTCGGGTAGACGATGGTTGAGAGTTCTGTGCCAGAGAAGCCTGCCACAGCCACATCCTCGGGTATGCGTCGTCCGAGCTCGCGCAGGCGGTTCATGGCTCCGATGGCGAGTGTGTCGGTGAAGGCGTAGACGGCGTCAAACTCCACACCGCGGCGCACGAGGTCGTCTACAGCCGCTGCGCCATCGGCGAAGGTCATGCCGGTCTTCACAACGAGCTGCGGGTCGTACACGCCGAACTTCTTCATAGCCTCGTGGTATCCGCGCGCACGCTCTACGGCGTTATATACGTCGTCGGGTCCGTAGAGATAGGCTATGCGGCGGCGACCGAGCCGCACGAGATGCTCTGCCATGAAGTAGGAGTCGTTGTTGTCGTCTATCATCACCTGCGGCATGTCGTCGAGTCCGTGGGGTATGCGGTCGTAGAAGACGATAGCCATGCCCGCAGCGGCAAGGCGGCGGTAGGTCTCAAGGTTGTGCTTATGGCTGCACATGCTCACGATGAGTCCGTCTACCATGAACTCCTCCATCATCAGCAGACTCTCGTGCTCGCGGTTCGGGTCCTCGTCCGACTCGGCTATCATCACCTTCTGGTTGTTCTTGTAGAGCACGCTCTGTATGCCCGCCACCACCTGCGAGGCGTAGGGTGTGTGCATCTCGGGCACTATGACGCCGATGGTGTTCGTGCGACCCATCTTCAGGTTCATGGCGACGGGGTTGCGGCGGTAGCCGAGGCGCTCAGCCTCGCGCAGCACAGCCTCGCGGGTCTCGCGGCGTATGTTCTTGTCGTCGGTGAGCGCGCGCGACACCGTCGACACCGAGATGCAGAGCTCGCGGGCTATGTCTTTTATAGTTACGTGTTTCATTGAGTGTTGAAAGGATTAGTGATTGTATCGGGGTTAGATATCTATTGCAAAGATAGCGCAAATCGAGCGCAATGAAGCTTGCTTCAAATTGCCGAGGTGCAGCCTATCTTCTGCAAAAATACAAAATTAAGCCGAATAACTCTTGATATAAAGCATGAAATCGCGGTATGAGGACGAACATAACACATATTTCAATAAAAATGCAGTAACTTTGTAGTGCAATTCAGAATAACCACACAACACATTGCAAACGTTTGCATAAATTGGGAACGTTTCCGCAATCGTTTCCACAAAATATAGCAGAAAAGAATCAAGAAGTATACTCCGAAATGACTAACTTCGCAGTCAGAAAGAGTAACTAAACAAACCTATTTTTATAAGCAATATGAGCATCAATATTCAGAGAAATCAGAAGAAAAGAGTAGTAATAGTTGGTGGCGGACTCGGCGGACTGCGCCTTGCAGAAGACCTCTACGGGTCGGGCATGCAGGTAGTGCTGATCGACAAGAACAACTTCCACCAGTTTCCGCCGCTTATCTATCAGATAGCGTCGGCAGGTATCGACCCGAGCAGCATCTCGTTCCCCTTCCGACAGATATTCCGCAAGCGCAAGGACTTCTATTTCCGCATGGCTGAGGCTCGTATGGTAGACACCGAGAAGAAGATTCTGCAGACCTCCATCGGCAAAATCGACTACGACTATCTCGTGCTGGCAGCCGGCGCTACGACCAACTTCTTCGGTAACAAGAACATCGAGGAGTGGGCCATACCGATGAAGACGGTGCCCGAGGCGATGGGCCTGCGCAACGCCCTGCTCTCCAACTTAGAGCGCGCTCTCACCTGCGCTACTGAGGAGGAACGCCAGGAACTACTCAACGTCGTCATCGTGGGCGGCGGCGCAACGGGCGTAGAGATAGCCGGCGCGCTTGCAGAGATGAGACGCTACGTCATACCGTACGACTACCCCGACATGGACTCGTCGTTGATGCACATATACCTCATCGAGGCGGGCGACCGCCTACTTGCCGGTCTCTCGCAGGAGTCGTCGCAAAAGGCGTACGAGTTCCTCAAGAGCATGGGCGTAGACATACAGTTCGGCAAGATGGTGACCGACTATCGCGACCACAAGGTAGTCATGAAGGACGGCACCGAGATTCCTACACGCACGTTCCTCTGGGTGTCGGGCATCAGAGCCAACGCCATGCCCGGCATAGACGAGAGCCACATGGGCCGCGGCTTCCGCTTCAAGGTGGACGAATACAACCGCATACCTGGACTCAACGACGTGTACGCCATCGGCGACCAGTGTCTGCAGACCTCCGACGCTGCCTACCCGAACGGACATCCGCAGGTGGCGCAGGTGGCTATACAGCAGGCTAAGAACCTCGCCAAGAACCTCAAGCTCATCAACCAGGGCGCAGACAGCAACGCTCTCACCGCGTTCCGCTACAAGAACCTCGGCTCGATGGCTACCATCGGACGCAACAAGGCGGTCGTAGAGATAGGCAAATTTCACAGTCAGGGCTTCTTCGCCTGGGTGCTCTGGCTCGTCGTCCACCTGCGTTCTATCCTCGGCGTGAAGAACAAGATGATGGTGCTGCTCAACTGGCTCTGGAAGTACGTCAGCTACAACGACTCTATCCGCATGATCACCTACGCCACAAAGCCGCGCGAGGTGGAAGAGCGCATGAAGCGCGAGCAGACAACCCACCTCGGCGAGGACTTGATGGAGTAAAACGGCGGCTATGCCCCACTCCATGCAATACGAAATAAGACTCTTTATAACAAGAAATTGAAGTCTTTATAAGTAAAGAATAAGACTCTTTATTACACAGAATAAGACTCTTCGTTACATAAAATAGGCTGTAGACAACGCAACGACAGCGTTTGTCTCCAGCCTATTTGCTTTCTATATCCCAACCGCGCGTTGGTTCTCCGATTACCGCAGCGTGGGCACATCATTACCACAGCGCGGCTATATTGTTACCGCATAGCTAAAATAGAGTTACCACGCAGGGGTAACGAGCCTATTCCCTCTATAAATATTAGTAGCCAATATGATTTTGTGGATTATTTTTACTACATTTGCAAACAAAAGGAAATATGACTAATAAAGATTTAAATACTGTTTTGGATTTGTTTTGTGGGTGTGGTGGCATGTCTTTAGGATTTGAAGAGGCTGGCTATCATGTCTTGTTAGGCATTGACATATGGAAAGATGCATTGGAAACATATAAATACAACCACAAGCAGAGCAAAACTTTATGTGCAGATATGGCATCATTGAACCCTTCAGAAGTAGAAAAGCTTTTGGATGGACAACAAGTAGATGTTATCATAGGCGGACCTCCTTGCCAAGGTTTTTCTATAGCTGGTAAGCGCATCGTTGACGATGAACGAAACCAATTGTATAAAGGCTTTGTTAGGATGGTAGAATATTTCAAGCCACAAGCCTTTGTTATGGAGAACGTGCCCAATATCCTTTCTATGGGTGACGGCATTATTAAAGCGTCTATTATTGAAGATTTTCAATCTTTGGGCTATAACGTACAAACGAAAGTATTGACAGCCTCCGACTATGGCGTACCACAAAATCGCAGACGTGCAGTCTTTGTAGGTACGTTAAATAGTACGTTTGATTTTGAAATACCTTCAGTAGAACACAAAGTGACTACAAATGAAGCATTATCAGATTTACCAGAAGGAAGCTTGGAGGAAGGTGCTGCCTACCCTACAGAAGCGCAATCAGAGTATCAGAAACTTGAAAGGCGCAATAGCTCTGGAGTATATAATCATGAAATTACCGTCCATAATGAGCAAACGAAACGAATAATTTCAATGGTTCCTGATGGTGGCAATTACAAAGATTTGCCTAAAGATTTGCAAGGCACAAGAAAAGTACATATCGCATGGACTCGGTTAAATAGCCTGCGTCCAAGTATAACGATTGACACAGGACATAGACACCATTTCCATTATAAATGGAATCGTGTTCCAACAGTTAGAGAAAGTGCGAGAATACAGTCTTTCCCTGATGATTTCATCTTTATGTGTAGTAAGACGAGCCAATATAAACAAGTAGGTAATGCCGTTCCTCCATTAATGGCTCAAGCTATAGCTGAACATTTAAAGAAGAACTTATGGAAGAAAATCAAATAACATATTATCAGATACCCAACAAAGATTGGTACCGTATACACTTTGTTAGACCAAGGTTTAAGAGCAACATTGAAAATGTGTTGCTCTACATGGCTAATGAGTGTTGTCGAATTCCCAAGTGCTCTTGTGCAGAATACAGCAAGAGATATTTTAATGCAATAAAGATGTTCCCGGGAAATATCGACGTAAAAAAGAAGACTCTTGACAACTGGCGAACAGAAATTCCTGCATTGTTTGGATTCTATAATGAAGATAAAAAGAATCATGTGACAGAGACATCAAAGATGGCCAAGTTCCTGCATGAAAATCAGGACTTGACACAATTCTTGCGCTTATTTCTGTTCTCTTTTCAGTTTCCTGGTGGTCACATGAAATCAAATGATGTTAAAGACATAATCTCTCATAACATCAAATTTAAGCCAGCAAGAACAATTATCCAGGTTCTTATGGCTGGCAACGAACTTCTTAGCAACAGAAATGCCTCAAAAGAGATGTCAATATCTGCAGAAGAAGCAACATATTGCATTTTCAATGACATTAGGGTAACAAGTGGCCAATTTACTCCAAAAGAAATTGCAGAAACAATATTGTATAATCGGAAGAACAAGATAAGATATTATAATCCAAATGATTCAAGATGTCAATCATTGCGTGGTAAAGCACGAACTAAAGGCGATATGACAAGATACGCTGGTGACATATTGGATTATATGGAAATCGCTAATTTGCTGTCAAAAAGCCACGGCTATTTCACTTTAAAGGGTAACGAGTTTTCTGTTTTAAAGACTTTTGCAGAAGATAAAAGTTGGTTTGACGGATATGACAAATTCTATGGAAAGAAGGATATAGCAACCATAGAACTAACAAGATTAGAGCCTTATTGGTTCGACTATGTAAACGACTCTATGAATCCTGAGTTGTTCAAAACAGATATTCGTTCTATTATTGAACATGCAGGAGAAATTGATGTCGTTTTTGAGGATAGAATTAAGGAGGTTGTATCTTCTAATAATAGAACAACAAAGGATATTGGAAACTTAGGCGAGGCAATAATATGCGGACATGAAAAAATGCGCCTAAAGATAAATGGTTATGAGAAATTTGTACGCCTTGTGCAAATTGTAGACAGTCCTGCTTACCATCCTGGTTTCGATATAGATAGCTATGAAGCCGATGGCACAGATAATCATCGCTATATAGAAGTCAAAACCACAATCAGTAAGAAAAAGATACAGATGTATGGATTTCATATGTCTTCAAACGAGTGGAATGTGGCGGGCACTATAAAAGAACATTATTGTGTTTATAGGCTCATGCTCAGTGAGCAGGATAGAACACTATTTGTTTTACGAGATCCTGTAGCATTATACAAATCAGATAAGATTGAAGCAGAATCTCGCAACGGAATGGAGATATCATTCTCCTCAGAAACATTCAAACCAACAGAATTGTTGACATGGAAAGAATAAAAGTAGCGTCATTGTTTTGTGGATGTGGTGGTATGGATTTGGGTATTGTCGGAGGTTTCTCATATCTTGGAAAAGAGTATGCAGAGACCCCCTTCGATATTGTCTACTCGGTAGACAATGACGAGTACTGCACCAAAATTTACAATGAGAACTTTAGCCACAAATGCATTGTAAAGGATGTTAGAGATATCAACATTGATGAAATGCCAGAGTTTGATATGTTAATCGGTGGGTTTCCATGCCAATCTTTCTCTATTTCTGCACAGAATCCTCCGCGTTTAGGCTATAAGGACGAAAGAGGTATGCTGTTCTTTGAGATGGTGAAAATATTGAAAGCTCGTCAACCCAGATTTTTCATAGCTGAAAATGTGAAAGGAATCCTTTCGGCAAATAATGGAAAGGCTTTCCCAATGATAATTAAGGAGTTTGAGAATGCAGGCTATAAGGTCGTTCACAAATTACTTAACGCTTCTGAATATGGTGTGCCACAGAAGAGAGAACGAGTCATAATTGTAGGTTTTCATAATGAAGAGGATTTTGTAAAATTTAAATATCCTCAGAAAGTCCATACTTCAGAACGTAAAGTTCTTGGAGATGTTATTATGGAAGATGCCAACAAGGACGAAAAACTTTTCTTCAGTGAGAAGGCTGTTGCAGGAATGATGGCCGTTAGAGAGAAAATGAACAAGGGACGAGCTATGAACCTTAATGAGCCTTGTAACACGGTAAGTGCTCATTTGGCTAAGGTCAGTTTGAACAGCACCGATCCTGTTTTCATGGTAGATGGGCGGTACAGACGGTTTTCAACAAGAGAGGCTGCTCGTATTCAGTCGTTTCCTGACTCATTTAAGCTCGATTCTGTTTCACAGATTCGTCAATATAAGGCTATTGGTAATGCCGTTCCTCCAGTATTGATGTGGCATGTGATAAGAGCTTTGCAAAAAGTAATAGCAGTACATGTATTAGATTTAAACGAGGTTAAGGTTGAATACCCGAACTTCATTGTAGATAATACTCGCTCTGCAACTTCATTGATGCCACAGTTATCTATGGGGCTTGATATGTTTGACTCAAATAAGAATGTCCTAATCAGCTTGGTCAAGTCTGACAACATGGAGCAATATTTGGATCGCTCTGCTAAAGTGTATTACACAGGTAAAAAATTTCCTTCAACTGTGGCTTTGAATAAGTTGTATTATTTCATGCCTTATATTAAGCGGAAAGGTGTAAGAGATTTGTATGTTATCAAAATTGCAAGAGTTGGTACAAAGAAAGAGGTTCATCCCGAATGTGACGACAATGATTTTCGTCTTGTATTCGAGATACAATACATAGGGCAACTTTTCAACGACTATCAACCTATCCATTTGGATATTTGGCGAGCTTTCACGGATACAACTATAGAAGGTTTATTCAAATTAACAGAAACAAACAAGAAGGTGTGCTTTGTATAAGCACATCTTCTACATAAAATAAAATGGACTCATGAGTGAAACTGAAATATATAACAGATTAAATGAACTTAGCTCTTATTTCTCATTTGGTAGAGTATTAGGATATATCGCTTTTTTTGAGACTATAGGAATAGATTATCAACTACAACATGGGCAGGATGCAAATAAAGATAGAATGTTATCTTCTGAGTTGAATTTTTTAACAGGTTTATGGATTCAGAATGTAGTACTTAATAAAACATGGGACATAAGACATGATGATGATTTTACGAGAGAAGTTTATAAGTTGATGGACGATTTACATTCTTTATTTCTTAAAAAGAATGATTTGACTAATCAATTTATTGAGATGTTTTTCTATGAAGGAGATCTGGCTTACGATTGGCAATATACCTATTATGCTCAAAAAAAGTATAATAAGCCCTGTTTGCATAATGTGTTAAAAAACGATTTCAATTTTGACACAAATGTTTTAAATTCCACATTGCATAAGATTAAGAGTTGTATAGAAAAACAAATAAAAAGGCGTAGAGAAGAAAAAAGGAAACACCATAAGTTTATCTCGCCCATGAATGCTTTTACTATTAAGCCCAATATTATTAAAAAGAAATTTAGTTTTGAAGAACAATCTGTAATTAAGGCTCTTTCCTTTAGATTAGGAAGTGATATTGACAAACCAATTAGTAAAATTACTGATTTTAATAGCTATGTAAAATATCCTATTATTGAATTGCCAAATAATAGGGGCTGTTTTTGTGTAAATGAGAGTGCAATTTCTATAGCTATGAATGAGACTCCATTTTATTGGCTACAATCGTCTTCTTATTTTGGCAAGAATTTAGGAACTATCCGTGGGGACATTGCAGAAAAACTGGTTTTAGAGATAATACAACGTAGATTTCAAAAGAACGTTTTTGCTCATATACCTATAACCAAGACAAAGTCTTCTAACATGGTTACTGATATTGATGTTTTCTTCTCCTATAAAGATACAGGAGTTGTTTTTCAAGTAAAAAGTAAAAGATTAACTGAGTTATCAAAGCAAGGTGATGCTGAGTCTATAGAGAATGATACGAAAATGGCTATAATTGAAGCCCATGAACAAGGATTGAAATGTATAGAATGTATGCAAAATGCAAATGAATATTATTCTTTAAGAAAACATGGGTTAGGTTATGTAAGTTCTTTATCTTTATATAATGTTTGTATTACTCTTGATACTTTTCCGGGAATTTCAACTCTCAGCTACATAAAAAGCTATAGCCAGCAATCTTCACCAATTATTGCTATGTCATTATATGATTTAGACTCTATTGTTTACTTGTTTCAGCCAGAACAAATTGTTGATTATTTTATATTTCGAGAGAAATGTATTAAAAATGCTATATATGGAATAAACGAAATTTATTATATTGGTGCTTATTTGGCGAAGATAATGGGATATGGTATTAATTTTACCAACAACAAAATTCCAAGAGAATATGCATTGTATGCTGATTATATAATTAAAAAAAGTAAGATAGAGAAGTATGCACAGAAGGATGTGGATTGTGGCTTGGTGGAATTATTAGATATGTTCAAACCGAAGAAGCCTATAAAATGTAAATAAAGCAGTTAAAAGGTATAATATACATGTCGCCAGTTCAACTGAATAGCTCAGCAAAACAATTAGACTAAGCAGGTTGCTGCTCGCGAAGCCATAAAACGCAGCGTTGAGGCTGGAAGATAGGCTGGCAGATAACCCGTTTCTGAGATTATCTGCCAGCCTTTATAGTATTAATAATGTGCGAGTTACGGCGAAGCTGGAAGATATGGAGGATTTTTTCAGCTACACTACTTATCTCGGAGTAATCTCTTCTGTTCACGTTCAAAGTTTTCAAGGAAGTGAATCTCTACAGCGGAGAGATTATTCTGGGTGCGCTCCTTGAACTTGTCGTATTCATTGTCGGCTTTCTCCTTGGCGAGTTTGGCGGAGATTTTACCGGCATGAGTAAGGATGTCCTTTCGGGAGATACGCAGGAAGTCGTCGAGAATGTTTATCCAGTCCTTCATGTACATCGGGCGGTGTTCCTCAGCCTGCATTTCGGCGAAGTCGAGATACAGACTCACGATGCGGTTAAGCGACTTCACTTCCTCGTGCGTGAGATAGTTCTTTGCTATTTCGGCTTCGGGCTTCGTAGGCATAGCTCCAGCCCATGTGGTCAATCCCATGAAGTCTTTCTCAGCATCAGCTCGCTCGTATATTATTTCTGCCGCCGTATGCCCATGAACCGAATAATGCATCTTGTTCTGTACAGTCTTGAAGAACTTCTGTGTCATTTCCACTCGCGGATCGTAGTCGATGCTGAGGGCATATATCTCAAGCACCTTGCGGTAGAACACCTTCTCACTGGAGCGGATATCGCGTATTCTTGCAAGCAACTCGTCAAAGTAGTTGCCTCCTCCTGCACGTTTCAGCAGGTCGTCGTTCATGGCAAACCCCTTAACAATATACTCCTTCAATACCTTTGTCGCCCATATACGGAACTGAACGCCACGATAGGAATGCACGCGGTAGCCTACGCTGATAATCATGTCGAGGTTGTAGTAAGCTACAGAGTATGTTTTACTATCAGATGCAGTTGTTGCAAAAAATGCAACAACTGATTTTTCCTCCAACTCCCCATCCTCCAGCACATTCTTTATGTGTCGTGAAATAGTGGATTTGTTGCGCTGGAACAGTTCAGCCATCTGGTCAAGCGAGAGCCAGACGGTATCGTTCTGCAGCTTCACCTCAATCTGTGAATCGCCGTCAGGAGTTTGGTATAACAGAAATTGTCCTTTATCCATATTTTTCTATTGCTTATTCCTCAGCTCCGCAATCAAGTCGTTAACAATATACGTGTCGCTCATCAGATGCAGCCCGAGGTCTTTGTCGTGAAGCATACGGCAAACGTCAGAGTCATAGAAAATCTGCAAGGCTCTGTCTGTTGATATATGCAGAGTATCAGCTAACTGCGCAATGATACGTGCTATTTTGTTCCATAATAAGAAGTCTAACATAACTATACCCTTTCGTATGATTTAAACTGCAAATTATAGTATTTGCTTTTCCATTTATTCTTTTTCCCAATTTTTCAGAGCCTCAACGACATCGTTCGCTACGGCTTCGCGGCTCTCGGTATGCAAAGTGTCGTAGCAATTCTGTATGAGACTCTTGATAAGCCCCACCTTCTCCAGTCGCCTTCTCATCTCCGACGGCGATATATTCATCTTCTGCGCAGAAGCCTCGATAGCCAACACCGTAAAGGCGAGGCGGTCGAACTCCTTTGTTCTGTTCATTGTCTCCATTGCAAATAATTAGTATTCAAATGCAAATATATACTTTTCATTTGAAACCTCGTGCGTCTTTCAAGTTAAAATAAAAAAACGACTCCCATAATCCTTGCGGACTATGGGAGTCGTCATATTATGTAAATCTCGCTAATAGCGAAGAATTACTTCTTGTTCAGTGCGAGGTCGATAGCAACGGCGATAGCTACAGAAGCACCTACCATCGGGTTGTTACCCATACCGAGGAAGCCCATCATCTCTACGTGAGCAGGTACTGAAGAAGAACCTGCGAACTGAGCGTCAGAGTGCATACGGCCGAGAGTATCGGTCATACCGTAAGAAGCAGGACCTGCTGCCATGTTGTCCGGGTGGAGTGTACGGCCTGTACCGCCACCAGAAGCAACTGAGAAGTAAGGCTTACCTGCGAGGATACGCTCCTTCTTGTATGTACCAGCTACCGGGTGCTGGAAACGTGTCGGGTTTGTAGAGTTACCTGTGATAGATACGTCTACGTCCTCGCTCCAGTTGATAGCAACGCCCTCGCGAACGTCGTTAGCACCGTAGCAGTTAACCTTAGCGCGCGGACCGTCTGAGTAAGCGATGCGGTCTACTACCTTCAGCTCGCCTGTGTAGTAGTCGAACTCTGTCTTAACGTATGTGAAGCCGTTGATGCGGCTGATGATCTGAGCAGCGTCCTTGCCAAGACCGTTGAGGATAACACGCAGCGGGTTCTTGCGAACCTTGTTTGCCATCTCAGCAATCTTGATAGCGCCCTCAGCAGCTGCGAATGACTCGTGACCTGCCAAGAAAGCGAAGCACTGTGTCTCCTCGCGGAGAAGACGAGCAGCGAGGTTGCCGTGGCCGAGACCTACCTTGCGGTCGTCAGCTACAGAACCAGGGATGCAGAATGCCTGCAGACCTACACCAATTGCCTCAGCAGCGTCGGCAGCTGTCTTAACGCCACGCTTGATAGCGATAGCTGCACCTGCAACGTATGCCCACTTTGCGTTCTCGAAGCAGATGCGCTGTGTGTCCTCACACATCTGATAAGGATCAACACCTACAGCTTCGCAAATCTCGTTAGCCTCTTCAAGGCTCTTGATTCCCTCAGCGTTGAGAGCGGCAAGAACCTGAGCCTCGCGGCGCTCCTGACTTTCGTAACTTACTTTTCTAATCATAGTTGTGTATCTCCTTATTATTCTTTACGTGGATCAATTGCTTTAACAACACCCTGCTCGGCAGTTGTACGACCGTAAGAGCCAGTGAACTTCTTCACAGCCTCGTTAGCGTCCATACCGTTCTTGATAGCTTCCATCATCTTGCCGAGGTGAACATACTCGTAACCGCAAACCTGGTTGTCCTTGTCGAGGAACTGACGTGTGATGTAGCCCTCTGTGAGCTCCAAGTAGCGTGTACCCTTAGCTACTGTACCGTAGAGAGTACCTGTCTGTGAGCGAAGACCCTTGCCGAGGTCCTCAAGACCAGCACCGATTACGAGACCGCCCTCAGAGAATGCGCTCTGTGTACGTCCGTAAACAATCTGGAGGAAGAGCTCGCGCATAGCTGTGTTGATAGCATCGCAAACGAGGTCGGTGTTCAGAGCCTCGAGGATTGTCTTGCCCGGGAGAATCTCAGAAGCCATAGCTGCTGAGTGAGTCATACCGGTGCAACCGATAGTCTCAACGAGAGCCTCCTGGATAACGCCGTTCTTAACGTTCAGAGACAGCTTGCAGGCACCCTGCTGCGGAGCACACCAACCCACACCGTGAGTATAGCCAGAAATATCCTTAATCTCCTTGGCATAAATCCATTTTCCTTCCTCAGGAATTGGAGCCGGTCCGTGGTTAGGACCCTTTGCGACAACGCACATGTTGTCTACTTCTTTTGAATAAATCATAATCGGTTATAATAATTTAAATTATTAATGTGTAAAGTCTTTTCTACGAAAGCGGCATAAGCTTTTAAGGCTCACACCCTTTACGCTTACAAAATTACAAAAAAAGAATTATACTATACCTATTTTGAGGTATTTTTTTGTTTTCATTTCACGAATTATGCATTATTTGTTTTTTGTTTGCACAATAGGACATCTATAGTGTCGGCATCGCTTTTCACTAATATCCAGGGTTTTGCGCGAGATTCGGGTTCAGTTCACGTGCTTTTTCCGGTATCGGGAAAACTATAGTGTATCGCTTCTTGTCGGCGGCTGACGGTGTGTGGATGTCGTACGGAGCGCAGTAGGTGCCGAAGCGTATCATGTCCTGCCGGCGCCAGCCTTCCCACACGAGTTCGAGCAGACGCTCGTCGAGGATGTTAGCGAGGGTGGCTGCAAGCGAGGGCATTCCGGCACGCGAGCGCACGGCGTTGAGTTGCTCGTCGCCCGGCTCTCCGTTTCTCACCTTTGCCTCTGCCTTCATCAGCAGCACATCGGCGTATCTATAGAGTACGATATCGTTGTCGGGCATACGTCCGTCGGAGTAGGCTGTGCGGTCTACCTCATATTTCTTCATGCGTGCTCCTGCCGTTTCGATGTATTTGCTTGCCGTGAGATTCTGCTCAACAGCGAGCGGCATGTACTGGAGCGGCGTGCCGTCGTCGAGGGTTACATACTTGCCGTCCACCTCCACCCTACCCGTGTAGAAGTTATGTTCGAGGCGCGTGTCGGGCGAAGCTGTGCCGTAGCCGTTTACAGCCATGGTGTGCAGCGTGGCGCATGTGCCATTCTCGGAAGCGCCGCCGTATGCACCGCCGTGTGCGTAATGGCGCGAGCGGAAAAGATAATGAAACTCGTTCAGATAGAGCATCTTGTCTAACGGAATGGTAAAGATGTTCTCCTTCGAGTTTTCGTTGTGCACGGCGAAGTTGCTTGCATAGTCGCTCTCGAGCGAATATCCGGCAGCTGCTATCAGGTCGCAGTAGTGGATGCAGGTCTGCCATGCGTTCTTCTGTGTGCCGTCGATGTCGAACAATATCGTCTTGCCGTCTGGTCGTGACGAGTCGGTCCAGTTGTTGTCGGTGTACACTTCGGCGTTGAGTGCGAGTTTGGCAAGCAGGAACCATGCCACCGGACGCGTCACCCTACCGTAGTAGTTGCCCTGCAGGTTGCTGTGCTCAAGGGGCAGAAGCGGCGCCACGGTCTGCAGTTCGTTCACGATATAGCCGAACACTTCGCTGCGCTCGCTCTGACGTATATCGGCAGTCTTTTGCGCTGTCGACTCAAGAATGGGTATGCGTCCGAACATGTCCATAGCATAATAGTAGAACATGGCTCTAACGGCTCTCACTTCCGCCTTGTACTCGTCACGCTGTCGGTCTGTAAGCAGCGCCTTGTACTGGTCTATCGTCTCCAACGACTTTGTGGAGAGCACGATAACCTTATAGAGATATTTCCAGACCTTGTACAGATCGGTATCGGTGGCAGTCCATGTATGTTTGTACATGTTTTCCCAGAGTCCGCCGTCATACCAGTTGCCGCCGCGTATGGGCATGATGGCCTCGTCGGTGGTCAGCGTGTTGTAGTCGTATATGCCGCGGCATGTGCCTTGCAAGCCTTCGCACTCCTCGTGTGCACCTATATAGTTATACAGCGAAGCTACAGCGTTGATGTACAAACTGTTGGCAGAGTCGTAAATATTCTGCTCCGGCAACTGGTCTTTTGGTGCTTCGTCGAGACAACTCGTCAGCGAGAGCGAAAGGGCGAGAACAGACAATGCGAAAAATTTATGTTTCATAGTCATTAATCGTTACGTTGGTGAAAACATTTCGGGCTGTTTAGAACTGCACGCTCACTCCTATAGAGTAGGTTCGGTAGGTAGGATAGCAGCGCTTGTCGTCGATGCCCATTGACGAGTTGACAACATACGAGTTGATCATCGGTGTCAGTCCGCTGTAGGACGTGATGGTGGCGAGGTTGTTGACGCTGCACGACACGCGCAGCGAGCGCACTATGTTGCTCTTCACCGGCACGTTGTAGCCTACGGTGAGATACTCGAAGTTGAGATAGTCGCCACGTTCGAGCCAATAGTCGGACACGTTCTGGTCGACGATGTTACGTTCGGGCGCACCTTTCATCACGTTGTATATCGGGAACGACGACATGTTGTTGTATGCCAATGCCGTACCGTTGAATATCTTGTGTCCGAAGGCTCCGTTCATCTGCAGCGACATATAGAAATTCTTGTAGCGCAGCGATATGTTGGAGCCGAGCGTTGCCTTTGGCGTGGCTTGTCCGCAGATGCGTCGGTCGCCACCGTCGCCGAAGTCGATAGTGCCGTTGTTGTCGAGGTCTTCTATCCTATACTTCATTGTGCCCTGCTCGTCCTTGTAGAGTCCGGTGCAATGAGGCAGATAGAACACACCCAAGGGTTGTCCTACAATCTGGTAGAGCACATGGTTGTTGTCACCGCCGTTCTGACCGGCTCCGTCTATGGAGCCGATGGCTGTGATGTTGGCAGCCGACATATTCATGCCGTTATAGTTGCCAGAGAGCGACAGCAACTTATTCTTCTGGAACGAGAGATTCATGCTCACGTTTAGGTCTATATCCTTTGTCTGCACCGGAGCTATAGAGAAACCAATTTCAAGACCCTGGTTCGACATAGCGCCGATGTTTGCCAACAGCTTGTCGTAGGCAAACGGCGGCACGGGCACATCGTAGAAGTAGAGCATGTCGGTGGTCTTAGAGTAATAGTATTCGGCGGTAAGCATAAGGCGGTTGTGCCACAGTCCGATCTCGCCACCGATATTGAACGTCGACTTTGTCTCCCATTTCAGGTCGGGGTTGTTGTTGCGTATGGTGCCGAGCGTCACAGTCGGCGTGTTGTTGACGGGTACGATGCCCGTCTGCTGCACGTTGTTCATTGTAGTATAGGCAGATATGCCGCCCAGATTGCCCGAACGTCCGTAGCCTGAACGCAATTTCAGAGTGCTTATTCCGTCGAAACCGCTTAAGAAACGCTCTTTCTTAACGTCCCATTCTGCCGAGACAGACGGGAAGAAGCCCCATGTATGGTCGTCGCCCACCATAGACGAACCGTCGCCACGCATAGTGAGCGTCAGCTTATACTTATTATATAATGTATAGGAGGCGTTTGCCATGACCGACGCCAGCGACTGGTCTTCGTAGATGCTGCCCGTAGCGCCATAGGGACGCGACGCAGTGACTCCGATGTTGTCGTAGCCGAACTCGTTTGTCGTTATACCCTTGGCGCGTGTCCAGAATGCCGTGCGTTCCAGGTAATGATATTCAGTGGAGAATCCGGCAGACAGCGAATGGATGCCCCATGTATGGGCATAGTCGAGCGAGACATTGCCGAGATACTCCTGTTTCTTGAACTCGCCGCGATATACGTTGCCCTGCGCCCACAACCATGTCGGGCAGAACTCAGAGTTCTCGTTTGAGGTGTAGGAGTAGCTGCCGAATGCCGACAGATTGAGCGACGGCGCAAGCTTGTAGAGCAGTCGCATGTGGGTATTGAAGTACATCTCCTTCTGGTCGCTACATTCGGCAAGTACGGCAGAAGGCGGATTGATACGATATGCAGAACCGTTCTTTGTCCAGTTGCCGTTGGCGTCGCGTCCGGCAGGGTAAGTAGGGTTCTGGCATGCAGCTGAGTAGAACAGCATCTGCGGGTCGAAGATGTCATTGTTCTTGTATGTAGATCCGAACACACCGAAGTCGCCGACGAGACGGTTGCCGAAAGCATGCTGCGTGACGTCAATCTTTGCCACAAAATTGTTGTAGTCCTTGGTCTTTATGATGGTGTTATGGTCGATATAACCGAACGACGCACGATAGTTCGAGTGTTCCGAGCCACCGCTGAAAGCCAGGTAATGGTTCTGTACGAAGCCGGTTCGAGTGATTACGTCGTAGAAGTTGTTTTTGTATCCGCCGTTGTTGGCGTATATCCCGAGGCGTTTGGCAGTAGCAAGATATTCGTCAGCCGAAAGCATGTCGAGTTTCTTTGACATGGCTTCCAGTCCGATGTTTGTCTCGTAAGATATTTGGAATCCTTTACCTGTGCCCCTCTTTGTCTTCACCTCGATAACACCCGACGCACCGCGCGAGCCGTAGAGGGCGGTCTCGGCGGCATTCTTAAGCACCGAGAAACTCTCTATATCGGCAGGATAGATTGTAGAGAGCGTGGCGATATCGCTTGTCACGCCGTCGATGATGACGAGAGGGTCGTTGCCTCCGACTATAGACGTGGTGCCGCGCACTCGCACCGACGAGAGCTGCGCCATACGGTCCATGCCGTTCGAAGTAACATTAACACCGGCTGCATTGCCGTTCAACACGTCGAGGGCATTGTTTACGATACCTTTGTTCTGTACCTTCAGGTATGTGGAGATCGTGTCGCGCTGCACGTTCAGCTCCTGCACCTGAGCAGTGGCAGATGCTGGTATTTGCAGCGAGACGACTGCCGCTGCAAATATGTATTTGTGTAGTTTCTGGAGTTTCTTCATCTGTTCACAGTATGTTTAGGCTCTCTATAAAATGTTTGTTTTGTGCCGCTAAATTACAAATTATTCTGCAATTAAGCAAATAGTCAGAAACTCTGTTGCCGCCGCGAAACTTTTTTGTATTAAAACATGATGTAATGTTTTGCCAATCAGATAATAATAGGTAACTTTGCAGAAAATCTATAATACAACAAATCAATTTCTTAATTAAAAACAATGAAACAACTTTTACGTAACGTAAGCACACTGATGGCTTTGTTTTTCGTCAGTGTGTTGGGCATTGTTGATGCTAAAGCAGAGACAATCACCCCCCCCAACTGGTAACGACGTATGCTTGTTGAGTTCGCTCGACCTGACTACTGTCACTTATTTCAACGACGATAATAAGAATAAGGTGTATGCCGACAAGGCTACGTTTGGTACACCGCTTATTATAGCCGGCGACACTTACACAACGGGTGTAGGCACACATGCTCCTTCAAAATTTGTGGTGAAGGTGAATGGTGCCAAAAGTTTTCACGCTATTTTCGGTATCGATGGTGCAGCGCCTACCCAGGCTAAGCACGGCATCGTTGACTACACTGTCACTACTTACAACAGCAGCAAGCAGGCTACGACTGTGAAGAGTGGCACTATCACTGTCAACGACGCTGCAGGCACAACGGTAGACGTAGACCTTAACGACGTAGTATACCTCATCCTCAACTTCGACAAGGGCGAAGAGGCTTGGGGCGACCACGTAGATCTCGGCAACGCCTACTTCAAGTACGCTGGCACAGCACCGCAGCTCATCAACGAGTCGGACATGTGGCAGGGTGGCTCTAACGTAGTCACTATCCCTGATGCTCCTTGGGGTCAGGAATACATCCGCCTGTCTTCTCTCGAAATAGAAAAGACAAAGTGCGGTTGGGAGAACCACACACCGAAGAAGGACAAGAGCATCGACGGCAACAATATCACCATTGGTGGCAAGGTATACGAGAGCGGAGTGGGCACACACGGACCGTCGCAGATTATCATCAAGCTCAACGGATCGGTAACCGACTTCTACACTGTGCTCGGCGTTGACGACGAGGTGAAGGAGGCAGGCAACTTCGACTATCATGTTTACGTAAAGGCTGAAGGCGGCGCTACAGAGGATGTGGCTAAGGGTACTATCAACCGCTTCTCTAACCAGTCGGTAGACATACACGCAGACAACCTCAGCGGTTGGAAGTATCTCTATCTTGAGACATCGAACGGCACTGACGGCACTAACACTTGCGACCACGTTGACTGGGCTAACGCTTATCTCGTGTTCCAGGATCAGAACTCTACACGTCCGTGCATCGTGAGCGCAGAGGAACTCACCACAAAGCTCGCATGTGCTACAACCGTATTCTCACAGCCTAACGTGCGCTTCATGCAGAAGGTTCGCTCTACCGTTACTGGCGCTCAGCTCTCTGTAAGCAATCTGCCTGCAGGTCTTACATGGAACGCAGCCCGCAATATCGTAGAGGGCGTAGTTGCTGAAGAAGGCGTGTACACTTATCAGATTAACGTTACTGTAGACGGCGAGACAACATCGGAGGACGTAACACTCACCGTATCAAGCTCTCTGCAGCACCCCGTTCCGTTCATGGGCTGGCTCTCTTGGAACTCGGTTCAGGGCAACATCTCACAGAAAATCATTGAGCAGGCTGTAGAACTCTTCCAGAACAAAGGTCTGTACGAGTGCGGTTGGAACCACATCATGATGGACGACCTCTGGCAGGGCACACGCAAGGCTGACGGCACACCGCAGCCTAACGCATCACGCTTCCCGAACGGTCTGAAGACTGTTGCAGACTATGTTCACAAGAACGGCATGAAGTTCGGTCTTTATACCGACGCTGCTGACAGAACATGTGCTGGCGCTTTCGGTTCGTACGGCTACGAGACAATCGACGCCAAGACATACGCCGAGTGGGGCGTAGACGTTGTGAAGTGCGACTACTGCTATGCGCCGGACGACGTAGAGACAGCCAAGAAGCGCTACAAGGCTCTCGCAGACGCTTTCGCTGCTGCTGGCAACAACACTATGCTCTACATCTGCGAGTGGGGCGTGCGCGAACCGTGGAAGTGGGGTGCTGAGGTAGGCGGACGCTGCTGGCGCATCTCGCAGGACGTACGCGACTGCTGGACTGGTTCAGGCAGCGGCGTAGGCGTCGTACAGAGCATCGAGGCTATGAAGAACCTCTCTGCTTATCAGGGCGTGAACCGCTTCAACGATTCGGATATGCTTTGCACTGGTCTGCACGCTACCGGCAAGTCGTCTAACGACCTCTGCGGCGGCACTGGCGCCGGTATGACCGACGACGAGTATGCTACACAGTTCGCTCTCTGGTGTATGTGGTCTTCACCGATGGCTCTGTCGTTCGACCCGAGCAAGAACACTCTCACCGATGCCGACTTCAAGCTGCTGCGCAACAAGGAGCTCATCGCTCTCAACCAGGACCGTATGGGCCAGCAGGGCGACCTCATCTCTGAGGCAGACAACCTCGTTGTCTTCGCTAAGGACTGCGAGAACGGCGACGTGGCTCTCTCTGTAACCAACATGTCAAGCTCTGAGAAGCAGGCTACATTCGACTTCGCTGCTATTCCGGCTCTCGACCCGACAAAGACTTACACCGTTCGCGACGTTATGGAGAACGCTGAGGCAGGCGAAGCTACGGGTACATTCACAACCGATGTGCGCAAGCACGCTACACGTGTGTTCCGTCTGGCTGAGAAGAAGGTGGTTGACGGCGTAGCTTCTACGTTTGCTGCAAAGGATTTCAGCATTGTTGCTGGCAAGAACTGCGTTAAGATAAGCATGCCGGAGACAGCAGGACTCGCAAAGCGCATCCTCATGAGCGATTTCGAGGGACGCGTTGTAAGCGGAATCAACACCACAGCCGACAAGGCAAAGGTGGCTCTCGCAAAGGGCACATATCTCGTTACTGTAGTATGCAACGCTCATGCAAGAACCGTGAAGGTACAGATCTAATGCTACACGCATAGAATATTACTTATACATTTATATATAAACCGCCCGGATAGGACAGTCGGAAACGACCCCTATCCGGGCGGTTTTTCTGTATGTAACTGTTTCGTAAATAGCTTGTCAATGTTTTTCAGCACAGCAGAAACGCTGACGTAACACCATAGGCGTAACTTTGCGGCAGCTAAAAGAAAGTAACAAGGATGAACAACAGAAACTGTAGTTTGGTGGCAGCGACGACGCTGCTGATGACTTGCTCCGCAGGGGCTTTCGCCCAGCAGATAAGCGGAACGGTCGTGGACAAGAAGAGCAACGAGACTCTTATCGGAGCTGTGGTGTCGGTGGAGGGCAGCAACGCAAAGGCTGTGACCGACACTGACGGCAATTTCGAGCTGAACGGTCTGAAGAATACCCCAATTCGGGATAAAATAGCGATTAGTTGCATGTGAAGACAGATACACGAG
>NZ_JAHQUY010000202.1 GCF_019052365.1 Leyella stercorea | reverse complement strand
GTTGTTATTAATTTAACTTACAGTTTTGCTTGTATCAATATGTCAAAGATCGTTTCCCCGTTAAGGGATTGTGAGAAATAAGGACTTGAACCTCGATGAACTCCAACAATTAATAATTAATAACTAATAATTGTGTCGTTGTTTCTCTATTTAGTAAGACAGTGCGCCAAGAAGCTCGGGAGAAGTCAAGCAAACCATTTGCCAAACTTTAACTCTAACCGTCTCCAACAATTAATAATTAAAAATTAATAATTGGAGAAACTCGTTTCTCCAGAAAGGAGGTGTTCCAGCCGCACCTTCCGGTACGGCTACCTTGTTACGA
>NZ_JAHQUY010000201.1 GCF_019052365.1 Leyella stercorea | reverse complement strand
TTTCCGAAAAACAATGGTTTTCAAATCCTGTGGCAGCATGTTGCCGATAGTTGCAGTGGTTGTCTGGGGTAGCATTGTACAAGGGCGCATTTTTAGCCGTAATTTTGCACCCGGAAGGCAAAGCGATGTGTAGCGTATCCATATCGTTCCGAGAAGAACAAGGCTTGATGTTCCGCAAAGGACTGGATTTCCCGAACAGCTTCCATTCGGGATGGGGACAGCTTCTTACGAAGGCTAACTTCAATCCACCCTAAGCGGATTTTTATGTCCTCAAAGACATAGCAAGGAATGTTTTGAGTTACTCAAAACCTTTGGAGTTACTCT
>NZ_JAHQUY010000037.1 GCF_019052365.1 Leyella stercorea | reverse complement strand
ATATGTGCAACTTTTTACTCATATTTATCAACTTAAATTAATTCCGCCAACGGGTAATCTTTACTTGTTCTCCTCGTCGATAGCCTTAATCTTCTGGCGAACCAGTTCGAGGTCGTCGCGCAGGTGCTGCACCTTGCGGTTCATCTCGTCGATGAGGCTGTTGCCCTTCTTAGAGCTTGCGTTGAGGAATCCGAGGTTGTTCTCGTAGGTCTGAATCTCCTGCTTGAGCTGCTCGAAGCGGCGAGCCAAGCGTCCGCGCTCGTTGTCGAGAGCCTCTTCGCCACGCTTTGCCACATTCTTGATGTTAGCCTTGAAGTCGTTCAGACGGCGGCGCTTTGTAGAGATGTTCAGCTCCTTGTAGATACGGTCGAGCACTTCGTGATAAGCCTCGTAGAGCTTGTCCTTCTCCTTGTAGGGCACGTGTCCCACCTTGTTGTATTCCTCTGTGAGCGCCTGCACCTTCTCCTTCGTTGCCTCAGCAGCATTCTCTGCGAGCGCCTTAAGCTGCTCGATGATGCCCTTCTTCTTCTCGAGGTTGGCGTGCTCCTCGTTGCGCTGTCCAGCGCCGGCTGCGTTGCGAGCCTCGAAGAACTTGTTGCATGCGCCGAGGAACTCCTGCCAGAGCTGGTCGCCGAGCTTCTTCGGAACCATGCCTACGGTCTTCCATTCCTTCTGCAGCGCGATGAGCTTGTCGCTTGTAGCCTTCCAGTCGGTGCTGTCGGCAAGCGCCTGCGCCTTCTCTACGAGCGCCTTCTTCTTCTCGATGTTCTCAGAGAATGTGACCTTGAGCGCCTTGAAGTATTCGGCCTTGCGTCCGAAGAAGTCGTCGCAGGCAGCGCGGAAGCGCTCGAATATTTTCACGTTCATCTTCTGCGGAGCGAAGCCGATAGTCTTCCACTCGTTCTGAATGTCGATAATCTCCTTAGAACGCTTCTCCCAGTCGGCAGCGCCCTTGTTCTCAGCCTTGCCGAGCTCCTCTACCTTCTCGCAGAGAGCGGTCTTGCGAGCCAGATTCTCCTCCTCCTTAGCGCGAAGGTCCTCGAAGTGCTGCTGGTGGCGCTTGTTGATTACGGTAGACGCAGCCTTGAAGCGTGCCCATACCTCCTCGCGCAGTTCCTTTGCGACCGGACCTATCTCGCGATACTGCTGGTGCAGCTCCTGCAACTGGTGGAACGCGCTGATGACGTCCTCCTCGTCGGCGAGCTTCTCTGCAGCCTCGCAGAGTTTGGTCTTCATCTCGAGGTTCTTCTTGAAGTCGTATTCGCGAGCCTCAGAGTTGAGCTTGAGCAGGTCGTAGAACTGCTCTACATATAACTGATAGTTGCGCCAAAGTTCGTTAGCCTTGTCAGCCGGCACGTTCTTGATGTCCTTCCACTGCTGCTGCAGCTCCTTGAACTCGTTATACGACTTGCCTGCCTCGTCGGGCGATGTAGCCATGGCCTTTATTTTCTCAATGATTTCGAGTTTCTTCTCCAGGTTGGCCTGCTTTTCGGCCTCCTGCTGCTGCATGATTTGCGCGCGTTTCTCGCGTATTACAGCCATTTGAGCCTTGAAAGTCTCCTCGTCCTGGTCGGGTACCACCTGATAGGTTTCAGGGTTTCCGCCGCCGTCGATGTATTCCTTCAGGCGTGCTTCACGCTCTGCGATGTGGAGTTTGTAGAATACCGTCTTCAAAAGGTCGATTTCGTCCTTGACAGGAGCCTCGTCGCTTGCGGCGATTTCCTTAAGGCGTTCAACGACTTCTTGTTTGGTTTTGTAGACTTTAGTGTTCTCTACTGGCTGAACGTCGGCAGCTGTCTGCTCTACGTTCTGCTCTTCTTGTGCACCTTGCAACAGGGCGTTTTCTTGAGAGTCCATCATTTAACTGTTTTAAGTTTATGATAAGGGTAATTCACACGAATGTGGCGCGGAGCCAACATCCTCACATTATTTATTATAGACTGCAAACTTAAATAAAATATTTTGAATAGCGACAAAAAACGCAATTTATTTTTGCATTTTGCTTTAAAGCAGTCGCTTATGGCGCAGTATAATCCATGAAAGTGCGGAGATAATAACCGATATGATTATCGCCACGATGAAGCCGAAGCGGTAGTCCTCGAGTCCGTTTATGAGGTTCATGCCGAAGAACGAGGAGATGAGCGTCGGCAACATCATGATGATAGACACGGAGGTGAGCGTACGCATCACGGTGTTCATGTTGTTGTTGATGATAGACGAGTAGGTGTCCATCGTCGACTCGAGAATGTCGGAGTAGATATTGGTCGTTTCGCGAGCCTGCGACATCTCGATGTTTACGTCCTCGATGAGGTCGGCGTCCAACTCGTCCACTTGCAGCTTGAACTTCAGCTTCGCGAGCAAGGTTTCGTTGCCGCGGATAGAGGTTACGAAGTAGGTGAGCGAGTCCTGCAGACGCGAGAGAGCGATAAGCGATTCGTTGTTCACGTTATGGTCGAGATTGTGCTTCGCCTTCTCGATGAGCGTGTTTATCTGCTTCAGACGCTTCAGATACCACACGGCAGAAGAAAGGAAAAGACGGAATGTCATGTCAACATAGTCGGTGAATCCCTCGCCGCGCTTCTGGTGATAAGAAACGAAGTCGATCATCATGTTCGTCTCGTAGTAGCATACGGTGATGGTGACGTCGCGCTTGTGAATGATGCCGAGCGGCACGGTGGTGTACGGTGTGCGCGAGCGTATCTCCTTCACGTACGGAATACGGAGGATGATAAGCATCCAGCCATCATCGTACTCGTAACGCGCACGTTCGTCGGTATCGCTGATGTCGGAAAGGAAATAATCGGGTATGTTGAACTTGTCTTCCAGCAATTGCTGGTCTTCGTCTGTTGGACATGTAACTTGTATCCAGCAGTTCGGCTGCCACTCTTCAATTTGTTTGAGGGTAGAATTGGTGTTCCAGTATGTTCTCATAAAAGCTGTCTCCTTGGGTTAAACAATGCTTGGGAGACCGCATCGTGAGAGCGTCCTCCTGCATTACAAATTCGGGTTTTCCGCGTGATAGTCGTCCATATATTAGTTACACTTTGATTTAACGTCTGCAAAGTTAAGTATTTTTTGCCGAATAAGCCTTATTCGTTTTTGTGTTTTTTGTGCAAAAGGATGCAAAAAATAATAGCTCCTTTCGTTTTTTATTCGTACTTTTGTCAAACAGGTTAAGAAAATGTTTAAAAACCATTGCTGCATCCCGGTTGATGCGGCGCTAAAACAAATAACGAACTATGAAGAAACTATTAATCATGTTGAGTCTGTTCTGCGCATGCACGATGCAGGCTCAGGAGCAGAAGCACTCTACATTCTATTATCAGCGAGCCACTCTCTTCGAGGTGTTGCCTACGAGCAAGAGCGACATCATCTTCCTCGGCAATAGCATCACCAACGGCGGCGAGTGGGCGGAGCTGTTGGGCAATCCGCACGCCAAGAATCGTGGCATCAGCGGCGATACCACCCAGGGCGTGCTCGACCGTCTGAGCACCATCACGAAGGGTAAGCCCTCGAAGATATTCCTGCTCATCGGTACCAACGACCTTTCGCGCGGCAAGAGCGTTGACGAGGTGGCGAAGAACGTGGAGAAGATTGTGGTGCGCGTGAAGCGCGAGTCGCCCGCGACGAAGCTCTACGTGCAGAGCGTGTTCCCGGTGAACCCTAAGGTCAACACCAAGTTCTCGGGTCACATGGACCGCAAGAAGGATATTCCTGCGCTCAACGCAAAGATAAAGGCTGTTGCTGCGCGCCACGGCGTTACTTACATCGACGTGTACAAGTCGCTCGTCATACCTTCTACTGATGTGATGAACCCAGAGTACACCAACGACGGACTGCACCTGCTCGGCAAGGGATACCTGAAGTGGGTTGAGGTGCTGAAGCCGTATCTCAAGTAGCCTCCTATATATAGATAGTATGAAACATAAAAAGTTATTCGTAACCATTGGCGCCACCTTTGCGCTCTTCCTTGCCATAATCACGGCTGCCTCGTTCTACCTCGTCGACTACGCCCTTGTGAGCGTTCAGCGCGACCGCGACTCGGATATGTCGAAGATAGAGAAGCGCTTCCCCGAGGTGAAGCCGTGGCTCGACAGTCTGCAAGCCGTAGGCGCCCTGCGCGACACGTTCGTCGTGATGCCGCAGACCGGCAAGCGCGCCCACGCCCTCTACGTGCGTTCGCCGCGTGCAGAGGGACGCACCGCTGTGCTCGTGCATGGCTACGGCGACAAAGCTACAAGCATGCTGCCAATAGCGCGCATCTACAACCGCCAGATGAACGCCAACGTGCTGCTGCCCGACCTCTATGCGCACGGGCAGAGTGACGGCGAGGCGATACAGATGGGATGGAAAGACCGTCTCGACGTGCTCCATTGGATAAGCCTTGCGCCAGAGATGTTCGGCACGACTGCCGACTCGCTGCGCCTTGTGGTTCACGGCATATCGATGGGCGCTGCCACGACGATGTGCGTCAGCGGTGAGCAGACGCCTCGATACGTGAAGTGCTTCGTGGAGGACTGTGGCTATACGAGTGTTTGGGACGAGTTCTCGAACGAGATTTCGGCGCGCTTCTCGCTGCCGGACTTCCCGCTGATGTACACGGCGTCGTGGCTCGTAAAGGCGAAGTACGGCTGGGGCTTCAACGAGGCGTCGCCGCTGAAGCAGGTGGCGAAGTGCCAGAAGCCGATGCTCTTCATTCATGGCGACAACGACACGTTTGTGCCTACATGGATGGTCTATCCGCTCTATGAGGCGAAGCCGCAGCCCAAGGCGCTCTGGATAGCGCACGGCAGCAAGCACGCCGATGCGTATGCCGACTATAAAGAGGAGTACGCGCGCAGAGTGGTGGGCTTTGTGGAGAAGTACCTTTAATTGGTTTTGGCACGGTTTTTGCCCAAACGATATTTGCAGTTTTAAACCGCTCATAACTCGCGAAAAATCAAAAACAAAATCTTTTGTGCGTTTTTCGCGAGTTTTGAGCGTGCAGTTGTAAGCGTTTGGCTTACAAAGCGTTGTGGTGATAATTGCGAAAGTGTGCAATTTTAGCTTAGGAGAAATCAAGCTTTTCGATAGACTTTACCTGGTAAAAGCATAGGTTTTACCGTGTAAAGTCTATCGAATTACAGGGTAAAGTGATAGGAAATACAATGCAAAACCTATCGTTTTACATCGAAAAGTCTCACTTTTTATGATTTTAGAGTGAAGAACAGCATCGAAAACGCTCGTTTTGCGGTTTTCAAATCTCTAGAATGAGTTTTTTCGCGGGAGTTTGCTTGTACTATATTTGCATGATTAGTAGCGGAGGTCTCCGGCCTCCGCAGCACAAAAATGCATTTTTTTATTGTCTTAGTAGCGGAGGTCTCCGGCCTCCGCAGCACCAATAACGGCATTATTTTTATTGTCAACGTAGCTTGCTGCGGAGGCCGGAGACCTCCGCTACTTTTTACCTTTTTACTTTTAAGACCATTTCCTTCGCTGTGCGCTCCGACGGACTGTCCTCGCCAATCTTCCGCCACACCTCCTCGTAGCCCTCGAGCATCTCTCTGCGCGCTGCGCCGTCGGGTAGCAGACGCTTGAGCTGTTCGGCGATGTTTGCCTCCGAGAACGTGTTGGCCACCAGCTCCGGCACCACCTCGCGGTCGGCGATGAGGTTCACCAGCGACACATACTTTACCTTCAGCACGAGACGTCGCAAGAAACCCACCAGCTTAGGCAGCGCCGTATTGTAGCATACCACTTGCGGCACGCGGAAGAGCGCCGTCTCGAGCGTCGCCGTGCCGCTCGTCACGAGCGCCGTGTCGGCATGTGAGAGCAGAGCGTAGGTCTCGCCGCGCACCACGTGCATGCCGCTTCCGCCGATGAATGCGTCGTAGAACTCGGCGTCGATGCCCGGCGCCGCAGCAAGCACTAACTGATAGCCACCGAATCTGCGCGCCGCAGCAATCATCTGCGGTAGGTTGCCCGCAATCTCCTGCTTGCGGCTTCCGGCGAGCAGCGCTATTATGGGACGCTCGTCGAGCCCATGCTCACGACGGAACTCCTCGTCCGATACGTTGTACGCTGCGCGGAACTGGCGCACCTCCTCAGCCGTCGGATTGCCCACGTAATGAATAGGGTAGTGGTGCTTCTGCTCGAAGAACGGCACCTCGAACGGCAGTATCGAGAACAGCTCGTCGACGTTGCGCTTTATCTCCTTGATGCGATACTCCTTCCACGCCCATATCTTCGGCGAGATATAGTAGTAGACCGGTATCTTGGTATGCTCGTGTACGTACTTCGCAATCTTGAGGTTGAAGCCCGGATAGTCGACAAGAATCACGGCGTCGGGCTGCCACTCCACGATGTCGCGCTTGCAGAACGCCATGTTGCGCAGAATAGTGCGCAGGTGGAGCAATACGGCGATGATGCCCATGTACGCCAGTTCGCGGTAGTGGCGCACGCGTGTGCCTCCGACTGCCGACATCATGTCGCCGCCGAAGAAACGAAACTCAGCTTTAGGGTCTTCTTTGAGCAGAGCCGTCATAAGATGCGAGGCGTGCAGGTCGCCCGATGCCTCGCCAACTATTAAGTAGTATTTCATGTTCTTTATAAGTGACGTTTAAGCCTAACTAAGCCTTTCTAAGCCTTTCTAAGCCTTTCTAAGCCTTTCTAAGCCTTTTTAAGCCTTTCTAAGCCTTTTTAAGCCTTTCTAAGTCTTCTAAGTCTTTCTAAGTTTTCTAAGCCTTTGCTAACTAAGCCCTCCCCGATGGGGAGGGTTGGGAGGGGCTCAAAACTCTTCCTTCCAACTTCGCAGCAAGTCGTAGTCCGTAACGTCGATGCGCGTCGGCGTGATAGAGACATATCCGTGCGTGAGCGCCCAGTTGTCGGTGTCTTCCTGCTCCGGCTCGTCGTTGCGGTAGGCGCCTGTCATCCAGTAGTAGTCGTAGCCGTGCGGGTGGCGCATCTTTGCACACTCGTTGTACCACGTGCCCATAGCCATACGGCACATCTTCACGCCCTTGAACTCCTTTAGCTTCGGGAAGTTCACGTTCAGGCACACGCCCTTGGGCAGACCCTCGGCGAGCACCTTCTGCACAATCTGGCGCACGTATGGGCGCAGCGGCTCGAAGTCGGCATCCGACGCGAAGTCGCAGAGCGAGAAGCCGATAGACGGTATGTACTTCATACAGCCCTCGATGGTTACGCCCATCGTGCCGCTGTAGTGAACGTTCACCGAGGCGTTGTCGCCGTGGTTGATGCCGCCCAGAATCATGTCTGGCAGACGATCAACGCACAACTCCTGCAGCGCCAGCTTAATGCAGTCGACCGGCGTGCCGTTGCACGACCACATCTGCATGCCCTCCTCGTCGCGGCGCAGCTTCAAGCGCAGCGGAACCGTGGCAGAGAACGCCGTAGCGAAGCCCGAACGAGCCGATTCGGGAGCACAGACTATGATGTCGGCAATGTCGCGCAGCATGTCAATAAGCGAGTTTATACCCTTGGCATGGTAGCCGTCGTCGTTCGAAATAAGTATTAATGGCTTTTTAGTATTCATAATTTTAGTTTTATTTCAACTGCAAATGTACGAAAAAAGGTTTAAACGAGCCTATTCTCATATAAAATATGTACCTTTGCCAAATAATTTTGACTTCAAATGGGAAAGATAATAGCATTGGCCAACCAAAAAGGTGGCGTAGGCAAGACGACAACAACGATAAACTTGGCAGCATCGCTCGCTACATTCGAGAAAACGGTGCTCGTGGTGGATGCAGACCCGCAGGCGAACGCGTCGAGCGGACTGGGCGTAGACATCAAGGAGATTGACTGCTCGCTCTATGAGTGCATCATCGACCACGCCGACGTGCACGACGCAGTCTACACCACCGACATCAACGGACTCGATGTCATTCCCAGCCATATCGACCTCGTGGGAGCAGAGATAGAGATGCTCAACCTGAAGAACCGCGAGCGCGTAATAAAGAACATGCTCGACCAGATACGCGACGACTACGACTACATACTCATCGACTGTAGTCCGTCGCTCGGACTCATCACCGTGAACGCGCTCACCGCTGCCGACTCGGTGGTGATACCCGTGCAGTGCGAATACTTTGCGCTCGAAGGCATCACGAAACTCCTCAACACCATCAAGATAATAAAGAGCAAGCTAAATCCGGCATTGGAGATAGAAGGCTTCCTGCTCACCATGTACGATAGCCGCCTGCGACTCGCCAACCAGATATACGATGAGGTGAAGCGCCACTTCCAGGAACTTGTGTTCAAGACTGTCATACAACGCAACGTGAAGCTCAGCGAGAGTCCCAGCCACGGACTCCCCGTGATTCTTTACGACGCTGACTCGGCTGGGTCGAAAAACCACTTGGCACTCGCCAAGGAGATTATCAACAAGAACGAAAAAAGAGTAAACAAACAAGACGATGGCAGTACACAAGAAATATAACCGAAGCGTGCTCGGACGCGGACTCGACGAGATTGAAGGCGGACGTGGACTCGATGCGCTCATCGACACCGGAGGAGTGCGTACGCAGGGTACATCAACCATAAACGAAATACCGCTCAACCAGATAGAGGCTAACCCTAACCAGCCCCGACGCGACTTCGACCCCGATGCGCTGCAGGAACTGGCAAACAGCATCAGTGAGATTGGCATTATTCAGCCCATCACGCTCAGACAGATAAGCGACGAACGCTTCCAAATCATTGCGGGCGAACGCCGCTGGCGCGCCTCGCAGATGGCTGGTCTCACAGCCATTCCCGCATACATACGCACCATTGCCGACGAGAATATCATGGAGATGGCGCTTGTCGAAAACATTCAGCGCGAAGACCTCAACGCCATTGAGATTGCGCTCGCATACGAACACCTGCTCGACGCCGACGGCATGACGCAGGAGAAGGTGTCGGAGCGCGTAGGAAAGAGTCGCACAGCCATAGCCAACTATCTCCGTCTGCTGCGTCTGCCGGCTCAGGTGCAGATAGCCCTGCAGAAAAAGGAGATAGACATGGGACACGCTCGCGCTCTGCTCGCTATCGACTCGCCCTCGCTGCAGATAAAACTCTTCAACGAAGTGCTCAAGAACGGCTACTCCGTGCGCAAGGTTGAGGAAATGGCGCAGATGCTCAAGAACGGCGAAGACGTCAACAGCGGAACAAAGAAGATTGTGGCAAAGGCAAAGCTCCCAGAGGAGTACAATGCCCTGCGCAGCCACCTCTCGGAGTTCCTGCAGACAAAGGTGCAGCTCACATGCTCGCCCAAAGGCAAGGGAAAGATAACAATACCTTTCGCAAACGAAGAAGAGCTGGAGCATATCATGGCTGTGTTCGACAAGATGAAGTAAGAACCTGCAACAGCTTGCAGACAAAACATAAACAAGAAACAATAGTGAAACAGAACATTACATATATATTAAAGACATTGGCGCTTGCTGCGATTCTGTTCTTGTCCGCTACAACGGCAAAAGCGCAGACCGCAGCTGATAGTATGGATGTTTCGTTCACATCTATAAAGGCAGACAGCGTAGCCGACAACGCACTCTCGCCTATAAAGGCAGACAGCGTTTACAAGGTGAAGCGCGACTGGAGCACATGGCGCCCCAATCCGAAGCGTGCCATGTGGCTCGCCATCGTTTTGCCCGGCGCCGGACAGATCTATAACCGCAAGTATTGGAAGTTGCCGATTGTGTATGGCGGATTCGTGGGTTGCATCTACGCCATGCGTTGGAACAATCAGATGTACACCGACTACTCGCAGGCTTATCTCGACTTGATGGACGACGACCCGAATACGCAGAGCTATAACCAGTTCCTGCATCTCGGAGCGAAAATCGACGAGTCGAGCATACAACGCTATCAGACGCTCTTCAAGAAGCGCAAAGACAAGTTCCGCCGCTGGCGCGACCTTAGCTTCTTCTGCCTGGTGGGTGTCTACGCACTCTCAATCGTTGACGCATACGTCGACGCGTCGCTCTCAGAGTTCGATATCTCGAAGGATTTGAGCCTTAAGCTGGAGCCGACCATCATCAACGACAACCGCCAACGGAACCCCTTCAAGGCTAACAGCTTGGGATTGAGTTGCAGCCTGAATTTCTAAAGACAAACAAAAGATTATGAAGAAATCATTGATAATTATAGCCGCAGCGTTTTTCGGCTTTGCAAGTCAGGCTCTCGCGCAGAGCGAGAATAATGACGACGAAATAATAGTAACCGACGCCCAGGGCAAGCAGGAAGTGATCGACCTGCCTGAGGCGCTTACTCACGATTATGACAGTCTGCTCAACAACTACAACAGCAAGACTTATCTCCACATGAGCTTCGACTGCAACATGCCTGATGTGAATCCGGTTTACAGCGCAGAAGTGTACAAAGAGCGTCTGAGCCGCATCCCGACCATCATCGAGTTGCCCTACAACGACGTCGTTCAGAAGTTCATCGACCGCTACAGCGGACGTCTGCGTCGCTCTGTGAGTGTGATGCTCGGCGCACAGAACTTCTATATGCCTATCTTCGAGGAGGCTCTCGAGTCGTATGGCTTGCCTCTCGAATTGAAGTATCTGCCGGTCATTGAGTCGGCGCTCAATCCTAACGCCGTTTCGCGCGTCGGCGCCACCGGTCTTTGGCAGTTCATGCTCACCACCGGCAAGAAGTACGGACTCGAAGTGAACTCGCTTGTTGACGAACGTCGCGACCCTGTTCGCGCTTCGTACGCAGCAGCCCACTATCTGCGCGATCTCTATAAGATCTTCGGCGATTGGAACCTCGTTATCGCAGCCTACAACTGCGGTCCGGAGGCCATCAACCGCGCCATCCACCGCTCAAACGGCGAGAAAGACTACTGGCGCATTTATCCTTATCTGCCGAAAGAAACACGTGGCTACGTGCCGGCGTTCATCGCCGCCAACTATATAATGAACTACTATTGCGAGCACAATATCTGTCCGATGCGTGCAGACCTGCCCGTAAAGACCGACACCGTGGTCGTAAACCGCGACGTACACTTCGAGCAGGTGGCTCAGGTGCTCGGTATGGATGTTGACCAGATAAAGCAGCTCAACCCGCAGTATCGCCGTTGCGTTGTGAACGGCAGCACAAAGCCGTCTGCAATTCGCTTGCCGCTGGCTATGGTGGGCAACTTCATCGACAACGAAGACTCTATCTACGCTTACAAACCCGACGAACTGCTCACAAAGCGCCTGGAAGTGGCTGTAAACACAGACGCTCCGGTAGTATCGCGCCACTCTTCAAGCAGAAGCGGCAGACACAGCAAGGCGTCGCGCAAAAAGTCGCGCCGCGAACGCAGCAAGAACGTAACGATTCGCCAGGGCGACACGCTCTCTGAGATAGCACGCCGCAACGGCACCACCGTTAGAAAACTGAAAAAGCTTAACAAGATTAGCGGAAGCAACATACGTGCAGGCAAGAAGATTCGCATCAAGTAAGATTGGTGCGAATCTCTGCACCCTGCCGCATACACATATACCTTATTAATATATAGGAGACCTGAATCATGGACGACCAGAATCTGAAAGACAAGCAGCGAGAGTCTGCTGATGACCAAATGATAGAACAAGCCTTCAAGGAAGTACTCGATATATATGTGGCATCGCGTCACCGAAAGAAGGTTGATATTATAACCAAGGCGTTCAACTTCGCACGACAGGCACACAAAGGTGTGCGCCGATTGTCGGGCGAACCATACATCATGCACCCTATTGCGGTGGCACGCATCGCGGTGGAGGAGATGGGACTCGGGTCGACGAGCATCTGCGCCGCACTCCTGCACGATGTTGTCGAGGATACCGACTATACCGTTGAGGATATCACGAATATCTTCGGCGAGAAGATTGCGCAGATTGTTGACGGACTGACCAAGATTTCTGGTGGTATCTTCGGCGACAAGGCGTCGGCGCAGGCAGAAAACTTCAAGAAGTTGCTGCTCACGATGAGCGATGATATCCGTGTCATACTCATCAAGATTTGTGACCGTCTGCACAACATGCGCACTCTGCAGTCGCAGCCAGCTAATAAGCAGTATAAGATTGCCGGTGAGACGCTCTACATCTACGCACCACTCGCAAACCGCTTGGGTTTGAACAAGATAAAAACTGAACTCGAAGACCTCTCGTTCCGCTACGAGCATCCCGAAGAGTACGACTATATCAAGGGAAAACTTGCCGACACGCAGGCGCAGCGCGACATGCTTTTCGAGAACTTCACTGCTCCTATACGTGAAGCTCTCGACAAGATGGGCATAAAGTACGAACTGAAGGCGCGCGTGAAGAGTCCTTATTCCATTTGGAACAAGATGCAGAACAAGCACGTCACGTTCGACGAAATCTACGACATTCTTGCTGTGCGCATCATCTATACGCCGAAGGAACGCTCAGAGGAAATTAACGAGTGCTTCAAGATTTACGTCGCAATCAACCGCATATACAAGTCGCACCCCGACCGTCTGCGCGACTGGGTGAACCACCCGAAGGCAAACGGCTATCAGGCTTTGCACGTGACGCTGATGTCGAAGCAGGGCAAGTGGATAGAGGTGCAGATACGTTCCGACCATATGGACGAAGTGGCTGAGCAGGGCTTTGCCGCTCACTGGAAGTACAAGGAGAAGGGACTGGAGTCGAGCGTAGAGACCGTTGATGAAGATTCGGAACTCAACAACTGGCTGTCTACTATCAAGGAGATTCTCGACGACCCGCAGCCCGACGCAATGGACTTCCTCGATACCATCAAGCTCAACCTCTTTGCAAGCGAGATATTCGTGTTCACACCGAAGGGCGAAATCAAGACCATGCCGGCGCAATGTACGGCGCTCGACTTCGCTTTCCAGATACACACATTCCTCGGTTCGCACTGTATCGGCGCTAAGGTGAACCACAAACTGGTGCCGCTGAGCCACAAGTTGCAGAGCGGCGACCAGGTGGAGATACTCTCGTCGAAGTCGCAGCACGTGCAGGCTTCGTGGATAAACTTCGTTTTCACGGCGAAGGCGAAGCAGAAGATTATGGCGATACTGCGCCGCGACAACCGCGAACTGCAGAAGCGAGGCGAGCAGATACTCGATGACTGGTTGCGCAAGAACGAACTGGAGATGACTACGCAGGTGCTCAATAAACTCTGCGAACTGCACGAGGCTAAGAAGCACGAGGATCTGTTCCTTATGCTTGGCAAACGCTCCGTCCTGCTCGGTGACAAAGACCTCGACGAGCTGCGCGAGCGCAAGGCAGAGCAGGGCGGATGGCGCAAGTTCGTGCCATTCCTTAAGAAGGACAACAGCAAGGACGACAAGAAGTCGAATCTATTCATAGTGGGCGAGGGCTTTAATAAAAAGAAGCCGGTGATCATTAACGAGGAGAACATCTCGCAATACATCTTCCCGACCTGCTGCCACGCCATCCCTGGCGATGACATCATGGGATACATCGACAACAAGAACCGCATAGAGATTCACCGCCGCGACTGCGATGTGGCTTCGCGACTGAAGGCGAGCTTCGGCAATCGTATCCTCGACGCAAAGTGGGATATGCACAAGGTGATGTTCTTCGATGCGACGATAGAGTTGCGCGGCATCGACCGCAAGGGAATGCTGCACGACATCTCGGAGGTTATCTCCGACAAGCTCGACGTCAATATGCACCGCATTACCATCTCGAGTGAGGAGGGCATCTTCGACGGCACCATCGAGATTCGCGTTCACGACCGCAGCGAAGTGAGTGTCATCATGGACGAACTCAAAAAGATTGAGGACCTCAAGGAGGTGCTTCAGATACTATAACAAAAAAATCCGCAATGCTTGTTTTTCAGCATTGCGGATTTCTTATTTTTACTTATGCGGGTTTTGTGCGTAACACAGTTCAGTTTACATTACCTTGCGCAATAGCTACTACTTATTAATGTAGGCTTTGCGCAATTTCATTAATTTCTTCTGCCGTAAGTCCCGTGTATCTTTGTATTTTCTCAGTAGAGTCGCCGTCGCTTAGCATGAGTTTTGCAAACTCAATGTTCTTTAGGTGTTCTGCCTCTGCTTTTCCTTTCTCTATTCCTTGCGCCATTCCTTTCTCTATTCCCTGCGCCATTCCTTTCTCTATTCCTTTCTCTATTCCCTGCGCCATTCCCTGCGCCATTCCTTGCGCCATTCCTTTCTCTATTCCCTGCGCCATTCCTTCTTCTAATCCCTGCTTTCGTCCGTCTTCCAATCCGGTCTTTATAGCGTATTTGTAAGTGGCGTAGGCGTCGCGCATGATTCTGATGCTATCCTCGTATTTGTCCATGTCTTTTTTGCTGAGAGTTCTAAGGTCAGAAATCTCAGCCAACTTTTTAAACACAGCGTTTTTAGCCAGGAATGGCATTCTTTCAAATGTATTCATATTCTTTAAAACAAATATCCAGCGTTCAAAATCGGTTTCACACTCCGTCTCTGTTTTCTCGAAGAACGGCAGCATCAGATACACCATGCGTATCTTGTCGGACACCATCTTACCGTTGTCTCTATCGGCGAGTATCATGTCCGTTCTGAACTTGCCAAATGGTAGCAACGGGTCGATGAAGTTCATGAAGCATATTGTGTAGACGGGTCGTATGTCATAGTCCCATTCTCCTTTTATGCCTTGGTTCACTATCACGCGTGAGGTGTAATACAAAGCCCGGTCAATGAAGTGTTCTTGTCCTCGGTTTTGCATTTCCACGATAATCTCTTTGCCCTCGTCCGTCGTGCAATAGATATCGAATATCACCTCTCTTGAATCTTTCGACAGTCCGATTTGTTCTTTGTTGCCGAACGCCAGCGATTTAATTACAAACTCGCCGGCAAACAGGTCGTTCAAGAAGCAAATCAGCAAGTCTTTAGAAATCTCACGACCAAAGATATGTTTAAATCCCCAATCTGAGAAAGGATTGATGAATTGTGCCATATTTCTATTGTTTTGATTTACTGCAAAAATACGATTTTGTTGTGAGAAATACAAGAATAGTGTGCTATTTATTTATTATTTATGTGTTTTTGTAAAATGTTATGTATATGTGGGTGGTTATTTGTGAACAGCACATCCACTACTATGTGTAAAAAATAACTTGGGGCTTGCATGAAAGATGCAAGCCCCAAGTTGCGTTGTATAGATTCAATTTGAAGTCGTATTATATGCGATATTACTTCTCGCCGTTCACTTCGAGCGAGTAGGTGATGCCACGGCGCATCATGTCCTTCATTGTCGGCTTCAGACGGGTGAGGAATCCCTCCCACGAGCGGTTCTGCTGCTTTGTCCAGCCAGCTTCTGCGAGAGCGATAGCGCGCGGATAAGCCTGATAGTAGATGCGCTCTACGGTCGGTATGCACTCGCTCCATAGTGTGCCAGCCACGCCGAAGAGGTTGTACTCCTCAAACTGCTCGTTCATGCCCCACGCCGGGTCGAGCGAGTAGGCATCCTTCAGCGTTGTAGCGGGCATGCCCCAGTTCACCTCCGGCATATCGCCCTTCGCCATCGGATAGTCGAAGTAGCAGTGCTCGCCGGGGCAGAGCATGATGCGAGCGTTGTTGCGCACGGCAGCGTCGAGTGCCTCCTGCGTCTGTCCGCTGCGCCAAGCGAAGGTTACGCAGCCGGGCTGAATCTCCTTGAAGTCAGACTCGTACCAGAACATCGGCGTCTTGCCGTACTTGTCGCGCAGCAGTTCTATCATGCGGTCGAACAGATAGCCCTGCAGACGCCAGTTCTCCGAGCGGTCGGTGGTCTTGATGCCGAGCTTCTGCTTCAGCGCCTGACACTTCGGGCAGTCGGTCCAGCAGTCGAGCGCTGGGTTGCCAGCCTCGTCGCCGCCGAGATGAATATACTTAGACGGGAAGATGTCGGTAATCTCCTTGAACACATTGCCGAGGAACTCGTATGTGAAGTCGTTGCCCGGGCAGAGCAGTTCGTTAGACACGCCGCAGGTTGTGCGCACCGGCACCTGACGCTGGTGGCAAGTGAGTTCGGGGAACACGCTGATGGCAGCCACCTCGTGTCCCGGCATCTCTATCTCCGGCACGATGTCGACGTGATACTCAGCGCCCAGCTTCACCAGTTCGCGCATCTGCTCCTGCGTGTAGTAGCCCTTGTACGGCATCTGAATGTCGTCCTGACCCCAGCGCGACGAAGCCTGCTCCGTGAGCTGCGGATATTTCTTTATCTCGATGCGCCAAGCCTGGTCGTCAACCAAATGGAGGTGCATGGCGTTGAGCTTATAGCGCGCCATCTCGGGCACGAACGCCTTCAGGTCCTCGAACGGTATGAACGTACGTGCAGGGTCTACCATCAGTTCGCGAACGTGTGTGCGCGGTTTGTCGCTGATGAACAGCGCCGGGATGGCGTCGGCACACTCCGTAGCGCCGTTGCCGCGCAGCAGTTGGTCGAGCGTCATGAGCGCGTAGAACACGCCGCGCGCTGTCTTGCCCTTCGCCGTTACGCCCTTGGCGTCTACAGCGAGCGTGTACGCCTCGTCGTCGCTGAGCGAGTTGTCGAGCGCCAGCGTAATCTGTGTGCCGCGCTGACGACTGTTCACTATGTTGCCGATGCGCTCTGTGAGCACGCGTCGAGCCTGTGCTGCCTCGTTCGAGAGTCCGTCGGCAGCTACGATGTTCCACGCGGTCTTCACCTTAAGGTCGGCGCCCTTCAGCATCTTCAGTTCTACGGGGAACGGCACGAGGCAGTCCTCCGGCTTGCTCACCTGATACGGCTCCTTAGCGTCGCTGAAGAAGAGGCTCCAGCCCGCAGCCTTGCGGTAGAGTTTTTCGCTGCCCTTCGGCACGATGAGCTTCACGTTCTGGCGGTTGAGTCCGTAGAACGCCGTAGCGTCAGCTTTCGGCGGCATCTTCGAGTCGACGCGCACGGTCTTCAGACCCGCGAGTCGTGCGAAGGCGTACTCAGCAATATGCGGAGCGCCCTTTATCGTTATCTCCTCCAGTGCCGTACAGCCCGAGAATGCGGCAGCGCCGATAGTCTCTACGCCAGCCGGAATGGTTATCTTGCCCAGCTTGTCGCATGCGAAGAACGCCTGCGAACCTATCGACTTCGCCGCTGTTGGCAGCGTGATTTGCTCGAGCTGGTGGCGCGAGTGAAAAGCGTTGTTAGGGATTGCGGTGCTCTGCGCCTCGCTGATGTCTACGGAGCGCATCTGGAAACAGAGGTCGCGCAACTGACGATAGTCGCTGTTGCCCGTCGTTGTCAGTTCGCCCGTGAGCTTGAGGCTTACAGCCATCGACTTCTGCTCGGGCTTCAAGTCGTCCATGCGTGCTACGGTCTGCGCCGAAACTACGGCAGAAAGGAGCGTAGCGGCAGACAATAGGATGAATTTTCTCATTGTTTTATATAGATTTAGTTTATAAAAATCGGTTTAATTGGTGTGGTGTAAGGGGTGGAAGTAGGCGGATTGTCATCGTGTACCGAACGCCGTCCGATCGGATTCCGTTCGCCGCCCGATCAGATTGCGTCCGCCGTCCGATCAGATTCCGTCCGCCGTCCGATCGGATTCCGTCCGCCGTCCGATCAGATTCCGTCCGCCGTCCGATGAGTTTTGTTGGCGATGCATATCGTAGGAGGCTACGGTTTGCCATGCAACTCGTGTTTCTGTAATGTCTGCATCTTGCGTTATGCATCACACCATTCCGTCGAGCTGCTTCTTCAGCTCCTTCAGCTCCTCGCGCACGCTTATCAGCGTAGCCAGTATGTCCGAGCTCTTGTCCACGCCCGTGCGGTTCTTGTTGAGCATCTTGCGCGCCGCCGAGAGCTTGAAGCCGCGCACCTTCACAAGGTTGTGTATAACGCGAATCTGCTCGATGTCCTTCTCCGTATACTGGCGCACGTTCTGTCCCACGGTTTTGGGTTTCAGATGCGGAAACTCCGTCTCCCAAAAACGCAGAGTGCTCTCACGTATGTCGAACATCGCCGCCACCTCCTTGATGGAGTAGTACAACTTCACGTTCTTATTGGTATTCAATGCCATATTATTTGCAATTTATTTGCAAAAGTAACCAAAACAAAGTACCTTTGCAAACGTTTTAGAAAGAAATTAAAAAACAAACGACAATATTGTATAATATGATGACAGCTAATGAAATCCGCGACTCGTTCAAGAAGTTCTTCGAGTCGAAAGGACACACCATCGTGCCGAGTGCGCCGATGGTAATCAAGGATGACCCAACATTGATGTTCACAAACGCTGGTATGAACCAGTGGAAGGACATCATCCTCGGCACACGCGAGCCCGAACCGCGCCGTCGTGCCGACACACAGAAGTGTCTTCGCGTGAGCGGCAAGCACAACGACCTCGAGGAAGTAGGTCACGACACATACCACCACACAATGTTCGAGATGCTCGGCAACTGGTCGTTCGGCGACTACTTCAAGGAAGGCGCCATCGACTACGCTTGGGAGTACCTCGTAGACGTATTGAAGCTCAACCCCGCCGACCTCTATGTAACCGTTTTCGAGGGTTCGGAGGAAGAAGGACTCTCTCGTGACGACGAGGCTGCATCATATTGGGCGAAGCACGTGCCCGCCGACCACATCATCAACGGCAACAAGCACGACAACTTCTGGGAGATGGGCGATACGGGTCCTTGCGGTCCGTGCTCGGAGATTCACCTCGACTCGCGCACACCGGAGGAGAAGGCAAAGGTGCCAGGACGCGAACTCGTGAACAAGGACGACCCGCAGGTTATCGAGATCTGGAACATCGTGTTCATGCAGTACGAGCGCAAGGCTAACGGCTCGCTCGTTCCGCTGCCGATGCACGTTATAGATACCGGTATGGGTTTCGAGCGCCTCGTGCGCGCTATGCAGGGCAAGCACTCCAACTACGACACCGACATCTTCCAGCCTATCATCAAGGAAGAGGAGGCCATCACCGGCATGAAGTACGGCGAGAAGGAGGAGACCGACGTGGCTATGCGCGTATGCGCCGACCACCTGCGCGCCGTAGCGTTCTCTATCGCCGACGGTCAGCTGCCTTCTAACGCTAAGGCTGGCTACGTAATCCGCCGCATCCTGCGTCGTGCCGTGCGCTACGCATATACCTTCCTCGGACAGAAGGATGGCTTCCTCTACAAGCTCATCCCTGTTCTGACACGCGAGATGGGCGAGGCGTTCCCCGAACTCAAGGCTCAGCACGACCTCATCATCCACGTTATCAAGGAGGAGGAAGACTCGTTCCTGCGCACTCTTGAGAAGGGCATCAACATGCTCAACTCGGCTATGGACGAGCTGAAGAAGCAGGGCAAGACAGAACTCGACGGCGTGCAGGCATTCCGTCTGTTCGACACATACGGTTTCCCGCTCGACCTCACCGAGCTTATCTGCCGCGAGAACGGATTCACCGTTGCCGCAGACGAGTTCGACGCCGAGATGCAGAAGCAGAAGGAACGCGCACGCAACGCTGCCGCAGTTGAGAACTCCGACTGGGTTATCCTGCGCGATGGCGAACAGCAGTTCGTAGGCTACGACTTCACCGAATACGAGTGCCACATCCTGCGCTATCGCAAGGTGACACAGAAGAAGAATACATACTTCGAGCTCGTGCTCGACAACACGCCGTTCTACGGCGAGATGGGCGGTCAGGTAGGCGATACCGGCGTGCTCGTTAGCGAGGACGAGACCGTTACAATCACCGACACAAAGCGCGAGAACGGACAGTCGGTACACATCGTGAAGGCTCTGCCGAAGAACCCGGAGGCCGACTTCATGGCTTGCGTAGACGTAGATGCTCGCGAGGGCTCGGCTGCCAACCACACCGCTACCCACTTGCTCGACTACGCTCTGAAGCAGGTGCTCGGCGACCATGTAGAGCAGAAGGGCTCATTCGTATCGCCCACAACGCTGCGCTTCGACTTCTCTCACTTCACCAAGGTGACTGACGAGGAGCTGCGCAAGGTAGAGCGACTCGTCAACGACCTCATCCGTCAGGACCTGCCGCTCGATGAGCATCGCGACACTCCGTTCGAGGAGGCTAAGAAGCTCGGCGCTATCGCCCTCTTCGGCGAGAAGTACGGCGACAAGGTGCGCGTAGTGCGCTTCGGTCCGAGCTGCGAGTTCTGCGGCGGTATCCACGCACAGTCGACAGGTCGCATCGGTATGTTCAAGATCATCTCTGAGAGCAGCGTAGCTGCCGGCATCCGCCGCATTGAGGCAAAGACCGGCAAGGAGTGCGAGGAGCTGATGTACAACATCGAGGACGTGCTGAAGGCTATCCGCGGTCTGTTCAACAACGCAAAAGACCTGCAGGGCGTCATCGGCAAGTACATCGAGGAGCACGACGCTATGAAGAAGAGCATCGAGCAGTTCCAGGCTGCTGCCGTAGAGCGCACAAAGAACGACCTCATCGCTAAGGCACGCGAGGTGAACGGCGTGAAGGTCATCACAGCTGTCCTCCCGCTGGAGCCGGCTGCTGCAAAGGACCTCATGTTCAAGCTGCGCCAGGCTGTTCCGTCTAACCTGCTCGCTGTTGTAGGCTCGGTAGCTCACGAGAAGCCAATGCTCAACGTATGCATGAGCGACGACCTCGTGAAGGACCACTCGCTCAACGCCGGTCAGATGGTTCGCGAGGCAGCCAAGCTCATCCAGGGCGGTGGCGGCGGTCAGCCTCACTTCGCTCAGGCTGGTGGCAAGAACGTCGACGGACTCTCTGCTGCCGTAGATAAGGTGGTGGAGCTTGCACAGCTCTAAACGGCTTTTAGTACAAACACTATAGGAGGCTACGGTATTCTTGCCGTAGCCTTTATTATATGCCCTTTTTCTATTCCTTTCTCTCATTTGTATTAACCCGAATAGTTAACAAGTGTTTCACAACGTGAAATACTCTGCATTTAATTCTCTATTCTGCAATTTTCGGAGTACCTTTGCAAAGATGTCCGGCAAATTCGTAATATCATACTATATAATATGATGCGCATGAAAACGTTTTCATGGTTTTTCGGACTATCGCATACGTAGACATAACAGATGAAAAGAGTTCTCGACTTCATAATAGCTGCTGTGTGCCTCGTTGTCTTTGCGCCGTTATTTTTGATATGCATCGTTGCCATTTGGCTCGAAGACGGTGCGCCAACTATATTTCGGCAGGAGCGCATAGGGTTGCACGGCAAGCCATTCTACATATATAAGTTCCGCAGCATGACGCGCGACGCCGAGAAAGACGGACCGCAGTTGTTGCTCGAAGGAGCTTTGAACGACCCGCGCCTCACGCGTGTGGGTCGGTTCTTGCGTGCCCATCATCTCGATGAGCTGCCGCAGTTGTGGAATGTGGTGAGAGGCGACATGGCGTTCATCGGTTATCGTCCCGAACGCAAATTCTACATCGACCAGATTATGGAGCGCGACCCGCGCTATGAGCAGCTCTATGCCATCCGCCCGGGTGTAACCTCCTACGCAACGCTCTACAACGGCTACACCGACACCATAGAGAAGATGTTGCGCCGCCTCGAGCTCGACCTTTATTATCTTGAGCACCAGTCGCTTTGGTTCGACTTCACCGTGCTCATAAAGACATTCTTAAGCATCGTGTTTGGAAAGAAGTTCTGATTGTATAAGGCTGGAAGATAGGCTGGAAGATATTCGGTTTTCAAGAATATCTTCCAGCCTTTATTATGCTCTTATTCTGAGCGTTACGCCGATGCTGGGAGATATGGTGGATTTTTTTTGTTAACCATATCCGTAATAAAAAACGCGCGCAACTGAATGGTTGCGCGCGTTTTGCGTTATTTGTTAGTTGTAAGCTATGAATTAGCTCCAATCCTAAATCAAAATAAAATCAGAAAAACTAATCATACCTCTCAACTCTCAATTCTGAACTTTCAACTATCTACAGATTAGTCGCAGATAAGGTTCTCGCCAGTCATCTCTTCCGGCTTCTCCAGACCCATGATGTGGAGGATAGAAGGAGCCACGTCAGCGAGGCGTCCGTCCTTAACGGTAGCCGAGTTGTTGTTGGTTACGTAGATGAACGGAACCGGGTTGAGCGAGTGAGCTGTGTTAGGAGTCTCGTCCTCGTTGATAGCGTTGTCAGCGTTGCCGTGGTCAGCGATGATGATAACCTCGTAGTCGTTAGCCTTAGCTGTCTCTACTACGTCCTTAACGCAGTTGTCGATAGCGTGAACTGCCTTTGCGATAGCGTTGTAGATACCGGTATGACCTACCATGTCGCCGTTAGCGAAGTTAACAACGATGAAGTCGTACTCCTGAGTGTTGATAGCGCCAACCAGCTTGTCCTTCACCTCGTATGCGCTCATCTCCGGCTTCAGGTCGTATGTAGCAACCTTCGGCGACGGAACAAGGATGCGGTCCTCGCCCTCGTACGGAGTCTCGCGGCCACCGTTGAAGAAGAATGTTACGTGAGCGTACTTCTCAGTCTCAGCTGTGTGGAGCTGACGCTTGCCCTGAGCAGAGAGATACTCGCCGAGAGTGTTTGTTACGTTCTCCTTCGGGAAGAGGATGTTAACGCCGGTGAACGATGCGTCGTACGGAGTCATGCAGAAGTACTGCAGACCCTTGATAGTGTGCATGCCTGCTTCCTCGTGCTCCTTCTGTGTGAGCACCTCTGTAAGCTCCTTAGCACGGTCGTTGCGGTAGTTGATGAAGATGACAACGTCGCCTTCCTCGATCTTGCCGTTAACGGTAGAGTTGTTGATAGGAAGAACGAACTCGTCGGTTACGCCCTCGTCGTAGCTCTCCTGCATTGCCTTCACCATGTCGTCAGACTGCTTGCCCTTGCCCTCAACGAGCAGGTCGTAAGCCTCCTTGACGCGCTCCCAACGCTTGTCGCGGTCCATTGCATAGAAGCGGCCTACGATGCTTGCGATGTGCGCACCGTTCTTGTCGCAGCACTCCTGAACCTGCTCGATGAAGCCCTTGCCCGACTTCGGGTCGGTGTCGCGGCCGTCCATGAAGCAGTGTACGTATACGTCGTTCAAGCCGTACTCCTTGCCAATCTCGATGAACTTGAAGAGGTGGTTGAGTGAAGAGTGTACGCCGCCAGTAGAGGTGAGGCCCATGAGGTGGAGCTTCTTGCCGTTCTCCTTAGCGTAGCTGTAAGCCTTAACGATCTCCTTGTTCTGGAGGATAGAGCCGTCCTTGCAAGCACGGTTAATCTTAACGAGGTCCTGGTAAACGATACGGCCAGCGCCGATATTCAAGTGGCCAACCTCAGAGTTACCCATCTGACCCTCCGGCAGACCTACGTCTTCGCCGCATGCGAGGAGCTGTGAGTGTGCGCTCACTGCTGTAAGGTAGTCGAGATACGGAGTCGGTGTGTTGTAGATAACGTCACCTTTGCCATGTTTGCCGATGCCCCATCCGTCGAGGATCATCAATAAAGCTTTCTTTGCCATAATTCTGTGTATGTTATTATGTTAAAATAATGTTTCCTATTTACGTGCAAAGTTACAACAAATAATCCATAAATTATCCACTCTTGATGAGGTATTCTTATGTTTTTTCGTTACTTTTGCATTGGTTTAAACTTTATTACTGACTAACGATATAATACTTTGAATATGATTAATAAACTATTGTTGTCGGCTGCTATCGTTCTTAGCGGCGCAACTACTGTTGAAGCCGCACAGAAGAAGTCGGCGAAAGTGGAGAAACAGCTGGCTGCACAGTGTGATGCCGGCTTGCGTTCAATCACCGAAGATGCGGCTCGTGCGCATGTCTATTTCCTCGCCGACGACCTCTTGGAGGGACGCCGTGCAGGCGAGCGCGGTTCGCGCATCGCAAAGCAGTATATCATCTCACAGATTCGACAGACTGGCTTGAAACCTTTCCTCGGCGACTCGTACGAACAGCCTTTCGAGGCTTGCGCTGTGCAGAAGCTGAAGCGCGGCGTACGCTACTTCGTTGAGGCAGATTCTGTCGCTGAGATAAAAAAGCAGGTGCACCGCACTATGTATCTGAGCAATGTGCTCGCGGTGCTGCCGGGCAAGAAGACTGACGAAATGGTTGTTGTGGGTGCGCATCTCGACCATGAAGGCGTGTACAACGACATCGAAGGCGACAAGATTTACAACGGTGCCGACGACAACGCGTCGGGTGTGGCTGCCGTGCTGCAGATTATGAAGGCTTTTGTGGCGAGTGGTGCAACGCCGGAGCGCACTATCGTGTTTGCATTCTGGGACGGCGAGGAGTTCGGACTGCTCGGTTCGCGCTACTTCACTGATGCTTACAAGGATATGCAGAAGGTGAAGGGTTATCTGAACTTCGACATGGTGGGCAGCGGCACGGACAGTCGCTATCTGATGTACTTCTTCACGGCTTCGCATCCGAAGATTGGCGAGTGGCTCAAGGCGGATATGGCGAAGCACAACTTCTGCTTCGATCCCGACTATCGTGCTTGGGACAACCCCGTCGGCGGCAGCGACCAGCAGTCGTTCCATTTGAAGGGGGTGCCTATCGTGTGGTATCATACCGGCGGACAGCCCAACTACAACTTCCCGTCTGATGAGGCACAGACCATCAATTATCCGAAACTGACCGACATCACCCGTGCTTCGTATCTCACAACGTGGCACTTGGCGAATGAAGCGGAATATTAATAAAAAACGTGATGGAGCGCTGTTTGTAGCGCTCCATCACGTTTTTTATTAATTTATAGTTAATACAGTAGCATTACTCCTGCGAACGCTGCCCAACATATCATCCTTATAGGGTTTACCTTTACGAACTTTGTGCCTACGAATGTGGCAGCGAAGATGGCGATGCTCACCCAGAAGTGCCACGGACTGATCTTCGGCGACGAGAAGTTCTCGGGCGTCATCAGCAGAAGTGCGGCTGCGGCGATGAGACCCACTACGGCGGGGCGCAGACCCGACATCACGTTCTGCACGGTAGGCGTATTCATATACTTCATGAACACACGGCAGATGAGAATCATCATTATGAACGACGGCAGAACGAGCGCAAGCGTTGCCGTAGCGCTGCCCAATATCGAGAGCCATTCGCCCATGCCGGCGTTGTGTACGGCGGTGTAGCCGCAGTATGTGGCTGCGTTGATGCCAATCGGACCGGGCGTCATCTGACTTATCGCCACGATGTTTGTGAACTCAGCCGATGTGAGCCAAGCATGGTTGTACACCGTCTGGTTCTGTATCAGCGACAGCATACCATATCCGCCACCGAATCCGAAGAGTCCGATCTGGAAGAACGTGAAAAATAGCTGGAGAAATATCATGTTATTCTGTAGGTTTGATGAGAAGTCCGTAGAGATACCCGCACATTCCTGCCACAACGAGCACGTAGATCGGGTTTACGCCTACGAGCCATATCAGCAATGCGCTTGCAACGGGAATCCAGCAGTTGGTGAGTCCGATGCGTGCCGACTTAGCCAGTGTGAACACGGGGGCAGCAATCAGAGCCACCACCGCCGGGCGAATGCCGTTGAATGCTGATGCAATCACGGCGTTGTCCTGGAACTTGTGGAAGAACATCGCGATGAGCAGGATTATGAGGAACGAGGGGAGTGCGACGCCGAGCGTAGTGCAGACAGCACCGCGAAGTTTGCGCAGACGGTAGCCGATGAACACGCTCATGTTCACAGCCAAAGCGCCGGGACACGACTGCGCCACAGCTATAAGGTCGAGAAACTCCTCGCGTGTCATCCACTTGTGCTTGTCTACCACCTCAGCCTCTATCTGCGGAATCATGGCGTAGCCACCGCCGAGTGTGAAGAGTCCTATCTTGAAGAACACGCGGAATGCTGATATGTAAAAGTTCTGCATATTATTGTTTAAAATGTCATGTGCAAAGATAGTGCAAATCGAAGACAATACAAAACAAGCTGGCTTGTTTTTATTGTTGAGTGCCGCCTATCTTATCCAAAGATAGTGCAAATCGAAGACAATACAAAACAAACTCCCACAGAATTACGAGAATCCTGCGGGAGTTTTTTATTTGTTTCGCCGTTGCGAAACGTTATAGAGTTGAAGAGTATCCTTACTGCTTCTCAATCCACTTGCGAGCGTTTACGAACGCCTCAATCCACGGAGTAACGTCGTCCTGACGACGGTCTGCCGGATACCAAGCGTTCTGCCACGGGAAAATGGCGCGCTCCAGGTGAGGCATCATAGCCAAGTGGCGTCCGTCAGCCGAGCAGATACCAGCTACGTTGTAGTCAGAACCGTTCGGGTTGCCCGGATACTCAGCGTAGTTGTAGCGAGCTACCACGTTGTACTTGTCCTCCGACTCAGGCAGTGAGAACTTGCCTTCGCCGTGAGCCACCCAGATGCCGAGCTTGTCGCCGCTGAGCGATGAGAACATCACGCTATTGTTCTGCGGAATCTCGACGCCGAGGAAGTTGCTCTCGAACTTGTGCGAATCGTTGTGCAACATTCGTGTGCGCTTCTCGTGGTCGGGGTTGATAAGGTTGAGCTCAACCATGAGCTGGCAACCGTTGCAGATACCGAGCGAGAGAGTGTCCTTGCGAGCGTAGAACTTGTCGAGCGCCTCCTTAGCCTTCGGGTTGTAGAGGAATGCACCTGCCCAGCCCTTAGCCGAACCGAGAACGTCCGAGTTAGAGAAGCCACCGCAGAAGACTATCATGTTCACGTCCTCGAGTGTCTCGCGACCGGTGATAAGGTCGGTCATCATAACGTCCTTCACGTCGAAGCCAGCGAGGTAGAGCGAGTAAGCCATCTCGCGTTCGCCGTTAGTACCCTTCTCGCGGATGATGGCAGCCTTGATGCCCGACGCTGTGCGGCGGTCGGCAGAGATGCCATAGCTCTCGAGCGAGCCCTTGAACGACGGGTGGAACTGCATCTCAACAGGCTGCTTCTTGTAGTTGTCGCGGCGCTTTGCTGCACAGCCGTTGAAGCTCTGGTCGCGGTCGAGCAGATACGATGTCTTGTACCATGTGTCGCGCAGTGTGTCGATGTCGAATGTATGTGTGTACTCGTCCTTCTTGATGACGATAGTGCGTTCTGTCGGAGTGGGGTAGCCAATCTTTGCGTAGCCGATGCCGTTCTCCTCCATGTACTCCTTGAACTCCTCCTTGTACTTGTCTGAAACCTGAACGACAACGCCCGGGTTCTCGGCAAGCAGCATCTTGATGATGTCGTTGCCGGCGAGACTGTGGAGGTTTACGTGCATACCGCCTTCTGTGTTAGCGAAGCACATCTCGAGCAATGTAGTGATAAGACCGCCTGCAGAGATATCGTGACCAGCCATAATCCAGCCCTTCTCTATCATCTCCTGAACTGCGTTGAAGCAGTCGGCGAAGTATTCCGGGTTCTTTACGGTAGGAACGTCGTCGCCTACGAAGCCGAGGCTCTGTGCGAATGCGCTACCGCCGAGACGCTGCTCGTCGAACGAGAAGTCGATATGGTAGAGAGATGAATTCTTGTCGTTTACGAGTACCGGCGAAACAACCTTGCGGATGTCTGATACTTCGCCGCCTGCGCTCACGATTACTGTACCCGGAGAGATGATCTTCTCGCCGTTCGGATACTGCTGGCTGAGCGACAGCGAGTCCTTACCGGTCGGCACGTTCACCTTCAGAGCCAAGCAGAACTCGCTGAGAGCCTTAACGGCGCTGTACAGACGAGCGTCTTCGCCCTTCTGCGAGCGGCAGGGCCACATCCAGTTGGCTGAGAGCGAGAGGCTGTTCAGACCGTCTGCAAGCGGTGCCCAAACGATGTTTGTGAGCGCTTCTGCTACAGAGAGCACAGAGCCTGCCTCGGGCGAAGCCAGACCAGCCTGCGGAGCGTGTCCGAGAGCTGTAGCGATGCCCTTCTTGCCGCGGTAGTCGAGAGCTACGACGCCGCAGTCTGAGAGCGGCAACTGAATCTGTCCCTGGCACTGCTGGCGTGCAATCTTACCAGTTACGGAGCGGTCTACCTTGTTTGTCAACCAGTCCTTGCAAGCCACAGCCTCAAGCTGCAGCACGCGGCTTACGTATTTGTCGAGAACGTCGTCCTTGCCGTTCTCCGAAGTCTCTTCGTGTGTATATTCAGCGTCGCGATAGTGGCGCTCTACGGTCTCGTCGCGCATGATAGTCTTCGGCGAGTGACCGAACATCTGAGCCACGTCGAGGTCGAAAGGCTTCACGCCGTCGCCCTGCTTGAATGAGAAGTGAGCGTCGCCGGTTGTCTCGCCTACAACGTACAGCGGAGCACGCTCGCGCTCTGCGATGCGACGTACGTGGTCGATGTGCTTCTCGTCGATGAGCAAGCCCATGCGCTCCTGACTCTCGTTGGCGATGATTTCCTTCGAAGAAAGTGTCTTGTCGCCGATAGGCAGCTTAGTCATGTCGATTTCGCCGCCGCACTCCTCAACAAGCTCAGAGAGACAGTTGAGGTGACCTGCCGAACCGTGGTCGTGGATAGAAACTACAGGGTTTACATCCTCCTCGCACAGAGCGCGAACGAGGTTGTATGCACGCTTCTGCATCTCCGGGTTGGCACGCTGCACGGCGTTCAGCTCGATGCCGTTGCTGTAGCGGCCGGTATCAACAGAAGATACAGAGCCACCGCCCAAGCCGATGCGGTAGTTGTCGCCGCCTACAACGACAACCTTGTTGCCCTTCTGCGGCTCCTTCTTCAGACAGTCGCGCTTTGTGCCGTAACCTACGCCGCCTGCGAGCATGATAACCTTGTCGTAAGCGTACTTCTCGGCGCCTTCCTGATGCTCGAAGGTGAGCACCGAACCGGTGATGAGCGGCTGTCCGAACTTGTTGCCGAAGTCAGACGCACCGTTAGATGCCTTGATGAGAATCTGCTCCGGTGTCTGATACAGCCACTTGCGTACGGGCATGATGTTCTCCCAGTCGCGTGTGAGGTTGTCGTCGTCCTTAAGACGCGGGTAAGCAGTCATGTACACGGCTGTTCCGGCGATAGGCCATGAGCCGACGCCACCACCCATACGGTCGCGAATCTCGCCGCCAGTACCAGTAGCTGCGCCGTTGAACGGCTCTACGGTTGTCGGGAAGTTGTGTGTCTCTGCCTTCAGCGAGATGACGCTCTCGATGTCCTTCACCTGGAAGTAGTCGGATGTCGACTGGTCGTGCGGTGCGAACTGCTCCACAACCGGACCCTGCGCGAAAGCCACATTGTCTTTGTATGCAGAGAGAATCTTGTTAGGGTTCTCCTTTGTTGTCTGCTTGATCATAGCGAACAGTGACGACTCCATCTCCTTGCCGTCGATGATGAACGTACCGCCGAAGATCTTGTGGCGGCAGTGCTCAGAGTTGATCTGTGCGAAACCGAAAATCTCTGAGTCGGTCAGTGGGCGACCAAGTTCCTTCTCAATCTTGTGCAGATACTCAATCTCCTCAGCTGAGAGCGCCAGACCCTCCTGCTCGTTGTATTCTTCTATGTTCTCCACGCGCTTGATAGGTTCCGGCTCGTGGTTCACTGTGAAGATGTCCTGGTTAAGACCCTCGTACATGCGCTGCAACATCGGGTCGTGCTCTGCATCTTTAGAGCTTACGGGGAAGTACTCCTCAATACGCGAAATGCCGTGGAGGCTCATGTTCTGAGTTATCTCTACGGCATTCGTACTCCATGGAGTAATCATTTCGCGGCGTGGACCCACAAAGAAGCCCTCGACAGTCTCACCCTCGATGAGAGTGGCACCGCCGTAAAGCCAACACAGTTCATTGATCTCGTCTTGTGAGAGCTGGTGATCAGCTGCTGTAGCGATCACGCTCTTGCTTGGAGTCATGAAAAATAGAATCATACTGCTTGTATATTGTTTTGGATGAAAAAACATTTTGTTGTCTGCAAAGTTACGACTTTTTAGCAAAATGAGCGCATGTTTGCGGGGTTATTTTGATTATTTAGGCTGATTAATACAAAAGAGCGGCAGCAAAACCGTAGCTGAGGTCTCCGGCCTCCGCAGCAATCTGACAGACAATAGCGTCGTACTTGTTGCTGCGGAGGCCGGAGACCTCCGCTACGGGGTCAGGCTCTGAGTGTGAACTCGAAGCACAGACCGCCCTGCTCGTTGTTGTGAACGCTTATTGTGCCGCCGTGCAGCAGAACGGCGTTTTTCACGATGGCGAGTCCGAGACCGGTGCCTCCCATCTTGCGCGACCTGCCTTTGTCTACGCGGTAGAAGCGCTCGAAGATTCGCGGCAGATGCTCCGGCGCCACGCCCACGCCGTTGTCCGAGAAGGTGAAGTGCCACTTGCGGTGGTCGTCGAACAGTTCGTTTGAGCTGAGTTCGGCGTTGATGGTTATCGTTGTGCCCACACCGGCATAGGCTATGGCGTTGTCCGTAAGGTTGCGGAACACGCTGTATAGCAGACTTGTGCTGCCGCGCACCACGATGTTCGGCTGCAAGTGGTTGCAGAACGTCATCTCTTTCCTCTGCAGCTGTAGCGCCGTCTCCTTCTGTATGTTCGATACAATCTCAGATATGTTCACGTTCTCTTCGCTCATCATCTCCGGCGCATCGTCCATGCGGTTGAGCGTCGAAATGTCCTGCAGCAGCGACGTGAGACGCTGGCTCTGCGCATAGCTACGCTGCAGGAACTGCTCGCGTGTGGCGTCGTTGATATTCGGGTTTTCGAGTATAGTTTCAAGGTATCCCTGAATACTTGCCACCGGCGTTTTCAGTTCGTGCGCAATGTTCTGCGTCAGTTGTCGTTTCAGCACGTCCTGCTCGCGGCGTGTGGTCTGCAGACGCTTGTATATCTTGATGATACGCTCGGCAATCTCGCCCAGTTCGTCGTTGGGGAACACGGCGAGGTCTTCGGTTTCGAGCGACTCGTTGTGGTCGGCTCTTGAGGCGAACGTGCGCAGCTTCGTGATGTTGTCGCTCAGTCGCTCGATGAAGCGGTAGAGTATGACGGTGAGCAGCATTATGGCACCCACGGCGAACCATATATAGTGCTGGTCTGCCTGCAGCGACTGTACAAGGTCGCTCGTGTAGGGCAGTGCGGAACGTATGATGAGCTGCTGCCTGGGGAAGTAGGTTGCCGAGTAGAAGAAGTCGCCGTGTACGGTCTGGCTGTTGCGGTCGACGGTCGAACCGGCGCCGTGCTTCAGTGCTGCCGCAATCTCCGGTCGTGTGGCGTGGTTGGCTATGTTCGAGTAGTCCTTCAGCTTGCTGTCGTAGAGCACCTTGCCGTCATTGCGTATCAGCGTCACGCGTATGTTCGGTATGTAGTGGGTATGCACATAGCGGTCGAGCGCCTCCTCCGAGAAGTCGGGGAAGAGTCGCAGATATTCCTCCATGCGCGAGTTGTAGTCTTGCAGCTTTAGGTTGAGCGTGTCAATCTTGAACTGTTTCTCGCGGTCCTGCTGGAACACGATGAACGCCACGGCGAACACAAGGAACACCGAGAGAATGCTGAAGTATAGTTTTTTGCCGACAGATATTTTCATAATTAGTAATGTTGAAGAAGTCAGAATAGAATGTTTACTATAAGGTTTTGGTCTTGTGCTCCGTCCGCCGTCCGATCAGATTCCGTCCGCCGTCCGATCGGATTGCGAACGCCGTCCGATCAGATTGCGTTCGCCGCCCGATCAGATTGCGAACGCCGCCCGATGTAGAAGGCTGCGTGGATGGTGTGTCAAACCTACGAAATAGAGGCGAAGGGCTAATCGTTTGCTATTCTATTTAGCCAATGTTTTGTAGTTTTACACCAATCCTCCTAAGCGTCGAAGTAGTAGCCGAAACCGAGGCGTGTGACGATGCACTTCGCAAAACGTCCTATCTTCTTGCGCAGACGTGTGATGTTCACGTCCACCGTGCGGTCGAGCACAAGCACATCCTTCGGCCAAACGCGGTCGATAAGCTCCTGGCGAGAGAATACGCGTCCTCGCTCGTTGAGCAGCAGGTGCAGCAGTTCGAACTCCGTCTTCGTGAACGCTATCTCTTCGCCGTCGATGGTTACGGTCTTCTTGTCGAGGTTCATCACGATGCCCTGGTATGTAATGAGGTGCGGTTCCTCCTCGCCGTTGTCAATTGCCGTACGGCGCAGCACGGCACGCACACGCACCATCACTTCTCGCAGCGAGAACGGCTTCGCTATATAGTCGTCCGCACCGAGGTTGAATCCCGTCACGGTGTCGTTCTCCGTGTCGCGTGCGGTGAGGAAGATGATAGGCACACTGGCTGTCTTCGGGTTGGCTTTCAGCAAGCGAGCCAAGGCAAATCCCGACATGCCGCCCATCATCACGTCGAGCAGCAGCAGGTCGAACGATGCTATGTCGAGCGTCTGCGCCTCTTCTGCCGACGTCGCTGTCTGCACCTCGTAGCCTTCCGTTTCGAGATTGAACTTAAGGATTTCGAGCAAGTCCTGCTCGTCGTCCACCACAAGAATTCTTTGATTCTGTTTCATAACTGCTACCTGTTGGCGGAATTAATTTAGTGCATACTTAATTCTGCCAATGGGCTTGTCGT
>NZ_JAHQUY010000200.1 GCF_019052365.1 Leyella stercorea | reverse complement strand
ATCGTATGACATATAAAACGTATGACATGCAGGAATACATTTTTGTTCATCCCGAGGAATGGTATTCTATGTCCCCCATTCTTCGGGATTTATTTGTTTCATCCTTTGGACATAGCGAAAAACGAGCCGTTCCTTGGAGGCTTTGCGCCTCCAGCCACTTGGGCGAACCACCGCAGTGTTTTCAATGGTATTAGGTTTTATTCTTTCCAAAACATTGTGTCCACAAAGACACAGCAAGGTATGTTTCGAGTTACTCGAAACCTTTTGGGTTACTCCCAAAAGAACTTGCCTGTCGGTGATTTGTTCCTCCGTAGTCGGACAATTAAGATGGAAAGAACATATAAAAAAGCA